>JBARCC010000178.1:0-9522 GCA_049793635.1 Maribacter sp.
CCCGTAAGGCTTCTTTCAACGAGTAATAAACAGCTGGATGAGAAAACTTCAATAGCGTTTTAGCCGATTCTATGTGTTCCTTCGCCTCTTCGAAGCCGTTCAAATAGCAGATGAGATAAGAGTCGGCCAAATACGTAAGGCTATTCATTTCAGTAGTGTTCAAGGCTTCGTTGCGTTTGACCTTTTCCAGGGCATCGTTATTGCCTTTATAAATTTGATGTAGCACTTCTTTTGAATGCTTAGGAGGGTTGAACAAAAGGTCGCTCTTAATTTGGTAGGTACCGTTATCGTTGAAATTGATGACCACTTTTTCCAACGGAAAATACCGCTGTTTTGGACCCAGACCCAATTGTACGAATTCTACGATCGTAAACGAACCGTCATCGAAACTTATCGTGACCTCATCTAAATTGGAATAAAATAGTTTTACCTGCTCATTGATCAGTTCAATATCCACCCGGTAGTAGTACGTTACGCCATTGGTCACCTTCTTGTTCCCTGCCCAACACACCACGAATTGCTCCTTGAATACCTTATAATCGCTTTGTAAGTCTTTATGCCTGTAATTGATAAAATCGATTACGCCGTCCAACGTAAGCTCTATGTTGTTTTTGGCGTGTTGTTCTATAGTGGCCACGGCATCTGCATTGATATCGATCAGTTCAATATTATATGCTTTTGGCAGGCTGATGCTTCCTTCCCTAAAGAAGACCATACCCCCATAATACTTCCAGATATTTTTTCGGAGGGTGCATAGTTTACCGATAGATTTGATGGTTACCAAACCCACTACTTTACCTTCGGGCAAATGTGGAAAAGGAATGTTCTCGTAAGAAATCAACGGAGGATGATTTAAATACGCGTTGACCAAATTTTGAATTTTACTGTCGTCAAAGAAATCTACCCCCACAATTTTATTGTCCTCATCCTCAACCCCGATGACGATGAACGAATTGTTCTTAGGGTTGCTGTTTGCCAATGCACATACATGCTTGAGAAATTTCGCCTTCCCTTCTTTTTCACCTATAGAAATAAAGCGCTTTTTATCGTAAAAACTGTTCTCGTCGTTATGGGCGAGCAGGTTCTTTACCAATAAACGCTTGTTGATCATGGTTTTGGTGGTTCGACGTTAGTTGTTGTTCGTTGTTCGTTGTTCGTTGTTCGTTGTTCGTTAAAAATTGAAAAAAATCTACACTCTCACTCTTCACTCTTCATTCTTCACTTCTCACTTCTCACTTCTCACTTCTAGCTTCTAGCTTCTAGCTTCTAGCTTCTAGCTTCTAACAATATTTAAATCCCAGACCCCCGCCACCTATATTTAGCCTTTTCTAACTGCAAAGCAACGATATCTTACTGCTCCCTATTCAAAATGGTTGAGGAAGCTTGGGCCGTCGGCATTACGATTAAGTCCGCAATATTTACGTGGTACGGCCGGGTCACCACAAAATGAATCACATCTGCAATATCCTCGGGCTGTAACGCTTTAAACCCTTTATAAACATTCTCTGCGCGAGTTGCGTCTCCTTTGAACCGTACCTTGCTAAATTCTGTTTCCACTAAACCTGGGTTCACGGCTCCTACACGAATACCGAACGGATTCAAGTCAATCCGCATTCCTTGGTTGATGGCGTCGACGGCATGTTTACTGGCACAATATACATTCCCCTTGGGATACACTTCTTTCCCTGCGGTAGAGCCAATATTGATGATATGGCCCGCTTTTCTCTCGATCATCTGAGGGATCAAGGCTTTTGAAACGTATAACAATCCCTTGACATTGATGTCTAGCATTGCATCCCAATCCTCAATATTCCCATCTTGTATCGGATCTAGCCCGTGAGCGTTTCCTGCATTATTGATCAATATATCTATTTGTGAAAATACCGTTGGCAAGGAGGCAATCGCCTGTAGAACGTCCTGCTTATTTCGGACATCGAAGTTCAACGTATGTACGGGTACCAGCTTCCCTAACGCTTGCTTCATTTGATTCAACCGTTCTTCCCTTCTTCCACATAACACAAGGTGTATCCCGTTCTTGGCAAAAAGTTCTGCCGTCGCTTTTCCGATTCCGCTTGTAGCCCCTGTAATAAATGCTGTTTTATTCATTTCTTTCTTTTCGTTTAAGCAACTTCGTGTCCCTCATTGGCTTCCAATAGCAGAAACCAATCTTGTAATTCCATTTCAAATTGTATCGCTTGCATCGCCAGCGTTAATCGTTGCGGGGTGGCCGTGCCCACCACAGGATGTATTTTCGATGGATGTCTTAATATCCAAGCCAGCAATAGCTGATCTTCCGTAGCACCGTATTTTTTGGTAAGGTCTGCCAACACCATTCTTATCCGCTTATTAGCCTCGGTATCTTCCCTGAAATAGACCCCTAACGGACTCCATGACATCGCCAACCGATCGTGCAATAAACAATCGTCTAACGTACCATCGTTCATTACCGAATTCGAGGTCAGGGAAAACTCCACTTGATTCCCTTGCACCGGTAGTTCCTTCTCCAACAACCGTATTTGCGATGGGGTAAAGTTAGATACTCCGAACTGTTTGATCTTACCCGATTCTTTCAGGTGACCTACCGCCTCGGCAATCTCGCCCGGGTGCATCAACGGGCTTGGTCGATGTAGCAAGAACAAATCCAGATAATCGGTTCGAAGCATTTTCAAGGATCGCTCCGCAGATTCAATGATATATGCCTTTCCATAGTCATAATGCTTTACCCTATTAGTACGCCCTTCAACCTCAAATTGGATACCGCATTTGCTAATAACTTGAATCTGTTCCCTGGCAATGCCACTTTCAACGAATGCGCTTCCAAATTGCGATTCGGTGGTATAGTCCCCATAAATATCCGCATGGTCGAACGAGGTTATCCGTTGCTCCAAACAATGTTCCATCAGGCTTACCATTTTGGCAGTGGAAAGTTTCTTGCCCCACTTGCCCCAAGTCATGGTACCTGCAATTATTCTTGAATAGTTTGTAATATCTTTCATAAAAGCAATACGTATCAATTTTTAAAATTAGTTCCTTAAAATTATCGATTTAGTTCTGAAACGGTGTCCCTTAAAACCTAACAAAGGGAGAATATAGATTTAAATGTATCGAAAATGGTCGTGCCCTAAAGTCCCAACAAAGAATTCTATATTCTACAAGCGTATGAAATTAAAAAGAAATACCTTAAAGGCTTCATAAAAATAAGGGGTTTTCACATTTTTTAACCTATCATTAACAGCGACTGAGTGAATAAATTTTCAATTTGCATGACTGTTAAAATTCGAAGCATTAATAATTAAAAATATAGCTTTTTAAATGGAACAAAATACTTCAATCGACATTAGTGCGGTCAATGAGAAAATAGCTCAGGAAAGTGCCTTTATCGATTTATTGATGCTTGAAATGAACAAAGTAATCGTTGGCCAAAAGTACATGGTAGAACGATTATTGATCGGCTTACTCGGCCAAGGCCACATTTTACTGGAAGGTGTGCCCGGTCTCGCTAAAACATTGGCCATTAATACGCTCTCAAAGGCGGTGAAAGGTAGTTTTAGCAGAATACAATTTACGCCTGATCTTTTACCTGCAGATGTCGTGGGTACCATGATCTACAACATGAAAGAGAACGACTTCTCTATCAAGAAAGGTCCTATTTTCGCGAATTTCGTCTTGGCGGATGAAATCAACAGGGCCCCGGCAAAAGTACAATCCGCCCTATTGGAGGCGATGCAGGAAAAACAAGTGACCATTGGCGACCAGACCTTTATTTTGGACAAGCCTTTTTTGGTAATGGCCACCCAAAACCCTGTAGAGCAAGAAGGCACGTACCCTTTGCCCGAAGCGCAAGTGGATCGTTTTATGTTGAAAACGGTCATCGACTACCCGAAAATCAATGAGGAGCAATTGATCATGCGCCAAAATTTAATGGGAAATTATGACACGGTCAACCCCGTTGTCAGCATAAAACAGATTTTGAGCGCACAGCAAGCCGTTCGTGAGGTATATATGGACGAAAAGATAGAGAAATATATTCTTGACCTTGTATTCGCAACGAGGTATCCCGAAAAATATAATCTAGAAAGTCTAAAACCGTTGATCAGCTTTGGAGCCTCGCCAAGGGGTAGCATCAACCTTGGAAACGCTGCCAAGTGCTATGCTTTTATCAAGAGAAGGGGGTATGTGGTTCCCGAAGATGTACGTGCCGTGGTACACGATGTACTTCGCCACAGAATAGGCATTACCTACGAGGCCGAAGCGGAAAATATTACGTCCGTAGACATCATCAATAAAATTGTCAACGAAGTAGAAGTACCATAGTGGCCCCATAGACCACAAAGGGGGCATTTCCAAAATGGAGGCTTACAAAAATCAACGGTACATGCAAATCAATAGTTAAAAAAACAATAGTTGCTAGTTTCCCCTTTGGGAACTAGGGAGGCCATGGATACTAAAGAATTACTCAAAAAAGTACGTAAGATCGAGATCAAGACGAGACGTCTTTCCGACCATATTTTTGGTGGAGAGTACCATTCTACGTTCAAGGGGCGCGGTATGACCTTTAGTGAAGTAAGACAGTATCAATTCGGGGATGATGTACGAAACATCGATTGGAACGTTACCGCTCGATATAATGAACCGTTTATCAAGGTTTTTGAGGAGGAACGGGAACTTACCATGATGCTCATGGTGGATATCAGCGGTTCGGAACTGTTCGGTACGACCACCCAATTCAAAAATGAGATCGTTACCGAAATATCAGCTACCTTGGCATTTAGCGCACTGCAAAACAATGACAAAGTGGGGCTCATTTTATTCTCGGACCAGGTCGAACTCTATATTCCGCCAAAAAAGGGAAAAAGTCATGCATTACGCATTATCAGGGAGCTATTGGAATTCAAACCAAAAAGCAATACTACCGACATTGCGGCATCGTTGAAGTTTTTAAGCAGTGTGATGAAGAAGAAGGCCATTGTGTTCGTACTTTCCGATTTTATGGACGCGGACTATGAACGTACTTTGAAAATTACGGGGAATAAGCATGACGTTACAGGTATAAGGGTATACGATGAACGTGAGGAAAGCATCCCAAATCTAGGTATGGTTCAATTAAAGGATGCGGAAACCGGAAAATTACAATTGGTAAATACCCAATCGAAAAAAGTACGGCAAGCCTATGCAGCGTATAATAACGAGCGGGTACAGTACTTTAAGGAGTCTTTTACAAAATCTGGTTGCGGTGTCCTAGATTGTAGGGTGGATGAAAGTTATGTAAAAAAGCTGTTGGGCTATTTTAAAAGAAGAGGTTGATACGAATTATAATGGGGACTGAACTAGCGAACAAATATATTCCGTTTATACTACGGGGTGGTTTGCCATTGCTCTTTTTATTCGGATATATTTCACTGAGTGCACAGCAAAACCCGGCGATTTTCACAAAGGTGGATACGACGTTCATCAAAATCGGGGAACAGGTGAAATGGACGGTAACCGTAGACGTCGATTCTATGGCCCAGGTTATTTTTCCTGAAGGACAAACCTTTTCACCCCTAGAAACGGTGGAGGCATTTGCGACCGATACGACCCGAAAGAAAGATAGGCTTACCTTACAGAAAATATACGCACTTACCCAGTTCGATTCAGGCGCCTATAAATTGCCTTCCCAGCGTATCGAAATCAATGGTAAGGGGTACATGACCGATTCTATGTTGATCAACGTGTCTACCATTCCCGTAGATACGCTTGCACAGAAAATGTATGACATAAAGCCGCTCATCAATGTTGAAAAAAGCAATGCGGAATTTTGGAAATACCTCCTCATCGGTATGCTGGTGTTGCTGGTATTGGGTGCGCTTTTTTATGGGTTCGTACTCCGTAAAAAACCCCTTACCGAAGCCGAAAAAGTGGCACTCTTACCCCCTTATGACAGAGCGCTTTTGGAATTAAAAAAATTGGAGCATTCCAAATACCTCATTCAAGATGAATATAAGCAATACTACTCTGAGCTAACGGCCATCGTTCGTTCCTATTTGGAAGAAGATGCACATGTATCGGCCTTGGAAAGTACCACCGGGCAGTTGATCGAAAAATTGGAATTGTTAAGGGATGCCGGGGAATTGAAATTGGACGATGATACCATAAAACAGTTTTCGCAGATTCTGCAAACTGCCGATTTGGTAAAATTCGCCAAGAACAAGCCTTCAACCTCGGTTGCCGAAGAAGACCGTAAACTAGTGGAGCAAATTGTGGTCAAGACCCATGACGCCCTTCCAGAACCTACCGAGGACGAACTGTTGCAGCAAGCCGAATACCAGGAAGAATTAGAAAGAAAGAACAGAAAAAAGAAGTTGGTCATCGGTTTGGTATCCGTTGTTGCGATATTACTGGTAGGAACAAGCATCGCAGGGTTTAAAATGGGGTTCGGTTATCTGAAAGATACCGTTCTCGGGCATCCTACGAAAGAACTATTGGAGGGCGATTGGATACGCAGCACGTATGGTTTCCCTCCCATTCAGCTAGAGACCCCCCAAGTATTGGTTCGCCAAGAAGTAAAACTACCCCCAGAAGCAAAAGCGACCGTTGCTGACCTACAGGCCTTCGGGTACCGAAGTGCTATCGGTCTCTTTACCGTGGCAACGACGTCGATCACGTTGAGTCAACAAGACGCGGAACCCGATTTTGACAAAACCGTTGAGCAGATCTTGGCGAATTTTGAGAGCCAAGGTGCCAAGAACATCATTACCAAGCAAGAGGAATTCACCACAACAAGTGGTGTAAAGGGACTAAAAATATATGGTAGTGGTAAATTCGTCGTGCCTGAGTCCAAAGATTTGATAGACGGTAACTATACCGTACTTCTTTTTGGGGGTAACGGATTTCAACAGTATATCATCCTTACTTGGTTAGAGGACGACACCTATGCCGATGCCATCGTAAACCGAATCTTGGCATCGGTCGATGTAAAATTAGAAGTATAGATGTTAGAGAATATATCATTTGCGAACCCCGGTTTCTTCTGGCTGTTTTTACTGCTGCCCATAGCCATACTATGGTATGTATTTAAACAAAGGGAAGAGACTGCTTCGTTGCGCATCTCAAGCCTTAAAGGGTTCAACTACAAAAGTATCCTCCCAAAATTAAAACCTGGTCTTTTCTTACTTCGCCTATTGGCGCTCAGTGCCATAATCGTTGCCATGGCCAGACCACAGACCGAAGATATTTCTACCCGTTCCAAAACCACCAAAGGTATCGATATCGTGATGGCCATCGACGTATCTTCCAGTATGCTGGCAAGAGATTTGAAACCCAATCGATTATCTGCCCTCAAGGAAGTAGCAGCAGACTTCATTAAAAAAAGACCCAACGACCGTATCGGTTTGGTGGCCTATGCCGGTGAAGGATACACCAAAACCCCTATTACAACGGACAAGGCCATTGTCTTGAACGCGCTCAGAGAAATCACCTATGGACAACTGGAAGACGGTACGGCCATAGGAATGGGGCTAGCGACCTCAGTCAACCGATTAAAGGAAAGCGTAGCTAAAAGTAAAATTATTATTTTACTGACCGATGGTGTGAACAATTCAGGTTTTATAGAGCCGAGGACCGCTGCGGATCTTGCTACGGAATTCGATATAAAAACCTATACCATTGGTTTGGGCACCAATGGTAATGCGATGACGCCTATTTCATATAATGCCGATGGATCGTACAGGTATGGTATGCGCCAAGTGGAAATAGATGAGGCTCTTTTAAAGGACATTGCCCAAGTAACGGGAGGTAAATATTTTAGGGCGACCGATAATGCCTCTTTGGAAGAGATTTACGATGAAATCAATAAATTGGAGAAAACAGAAGTGGAGGAATTCAGGTACTACCGGTACGAAGAAAAGTTTAGACCTTGGATTCTGTTGGCCGGTGCACTTTTGGTTTTGGAATGGATTTTGAGAAATACCCTGTTCAGAAGTTTTATATAATATGGTTCAGTTAGACGAAAAAATGTATTTCTATTTGCTCATCATCATTCCGGTGATCGTTGTGCTGTTCCTTTTGGTATTGGTATGGAAGAAACGAACGCAAAAGAAATTCGCATCTTCCGATCTTTTGAAGCGTTTGACACCAGATCGGTCCTATAACAAGGGTGCTTTGAAACTTATTGTATTTTCATTGGCCCTTTCCCTTTTAGTGGTAGGACTGGTAAATCCAAAAATCGGCACAAAGCTTGAAACCGTAAAGCGCGAAGGTGTCGATATCGTCTTTGCGATAGATGTTTCTAAAAGCATGTTGGCAGAGGATATTGCCCCGAACCGCTTAGAAAAGGCAAAAAGACTGGTCTCTGAAATCATCAACCAACTGGCCAGTGACCGCATCGGTATCATTGCCTATGCTGGTCAGGCCTATCCGCAATTACCCATTACGACCGATTATGGCGCGGCAAAAATGTTCTTGCAGAGTATGAACACCGATATGCTTACCTCGCAAGGTACCGCTATCGACCAGGCCATAGCATTGGCGACCACATATTACGACGATGCAGAGCAGACCAACAGAGTGTTGTTCATTATTTCAGATGGCGAAGACCATTCCGAAGGGTCTACCGTAGATGCGGTAGAAGATGCCGTAGAAGAGGGTATTGCTATTTATACCATTGGTGTGGGAAAGGAAAAAGGAGCCCCCATCCCTTTGAAAAGAAACGGTATTCTGGAGAGTCTTAAAAAAGATAACCAAGGGGAAACCGTAATTACCCGTTTGAACGAGGCCATTCTGTTAGAGATTGCCAATGAAGGCAATGGTAAGTATATAGACGGTTCAAATACCGATGCCGCTGTAGAACTGATCAAGGAAGAATTGCTACAAATGGACAAAAAAGAATTCGAGGCAAAACAATTTGCGGAATACAAAGACCAGTTCCAATGGTTTATCGGAGCAGGACTTTTGCTTCTTTTTTTAGATATTTTTATATTGGACCGTAAGACCATGTGGTTGAAAAAACTGAATCTATTCAATGAGAAAAGAAATGACTAACATCAAAACACTCATCGCATGCTTATTTTTATCCATTGCTTCCATTGGGCAAGAGGTAGATGAAAAGAAGAAAGAAAAGGACCTAAAGGCATCTACAAATTTGACGTGGGATGGAAACAATGCCTTGTCCGAAAATCAATTCATTGCGGCTGAAGTAGACTATCGAAAAGCCATTGCAAAAAGTCCAGAAAATAGCGCAGCACCTTACAATTTAGGCAATGCCTATTATACCAATGAAACCTACAACGAAGCTTTTGGCAGGTTTAAGGAAGCTGGCGAAGGGGCTACCTCCAAAGAGGATAAGCACAAGGCCTACCATAATATGGGCAACGTTTTTATGAAACGTAAAGACTATGCCAAGGCGGTCGAAGCCTACAAAGAGGCCCTTCGCAACGGGCCATCCGACGAGGAAACAAGGTATAATCTTGCGCTTGCCAAAGAACTTCTCAAAAAAGACGAAGAGGAGAAAAAGCAAAATCAAGACGATAAAGACAAGGACAAAGA
>JBARCC010000179.1:0-2203 GCA_049793635.1 Maribacter sp.
ATCAATGGCACAAGGGAAAACGCGACCAAGTCCAAATACGGTAAGGCCAAAGCAACCACTTCCTTGGGCTGGTCCATCGAATGCATTATCGGTTTGGCCAAAAGAATGAGGCCGAAAAGAGACACGCCCAGCAAGGTGCACAATACCAGACCATGCTTTAGGGCACTTTTTGCATCGGCGTCGTTCCCGGCACTATCGGCCTCCGCAACCAAGGGCGTAATCGCGGTCGAAAAACCGATTCCCAAAGACATCGCTATAAAAACGAAACTGTTTCCTAGAGATACCGCCGCCAACTCGGCGGTCCCCAACTGGCCAACCATTATATTATCGGCCAACTGAACGAACGTATGCCCTAACATCCCCAAAATTACGGGTACGGATAATTTTATGGTATAGCGGAACTCTTTGGTATATTGTTGGAACAAAACTGTTTGTAATTTTTGCAAAGGTACTTTTAAATAGCAGATCAAAAAGAAAACGATACTGGATAAAGAACTATACCATTAATCGTGTTATGTAGGCATTTTTATCTTTTATTGATGTAAATTACCTACTTAAAATAATCCGTAGTTTACTATTGAATACCCACACCCTCAACCTTTTTGAAAAAATCCCCCACTTATGCCTTTTGCACCCTCTAACAAACTACGCTACGTCATATTTATTTTTACCGTTCTTGTCACCATCATCGCTACCGAACTTATCGTACAGTATAACATCGACCTACAGCTATCCGATGCAAAGATCATCAATAAAGCGGGGCGACAACGTATGCTGAGCCAACTCATCGCAAAAAAGATACTTACCGTAAATTCAGTGGAAAACCAGAAGGTGATCGATAGCATTCATACGATAACGGCCGAATTTAAAAATGCGCAAGAAACATTGCGCTCTGCGGATGTAAAACTCGAAAACGCGCCGAAAATGGAAAAGCTATACGATATGGCCGAGGAGCACTTTAACACCATCGTCATGGCCGTAAGGCAATTGGAACTCCATAAAAACAACTCACAATTAGCGCAGTCAAAAAATGAAATATTGGTTGCCGAAAAACCATTTTTAGCGCTCATGGACCAAATTACTTTGGACTATCAGTTGAACGCGGAAAAAAAACTCACCAGAACCAAATCGGTTGTCTTATTACTTTCATGCATTTCCATCTTGGTGCTGCTGGGAGAGTTTATCTTCATCATCATTCCATTTTTTAATACCCTAAAAAAACAAAATAAGGAGCTTATTATAAACAATAGAAGATTGACCGATTTTGCGCACATCACTTCACACAACCTTCGGGCACCCGTCAGCAACTTGAACAGCCTTTTGTACATTCACGACAAAAGCACCGATAGGGCTGAAAAAGAAGAGGTTATCGAAAAAATACAATACGTCACCGATAACTTGAACGTTACGATGGATACCCTGATCACCGCATTGAAAACCCAGCATGATGCCACAAAAGAAAGAACGCCCATCGATTTGCAGAAGGTTTTGACCAAAACCACAGAAACCTTGAGTGAACTGATACACCGTAGCGATGCGACCATAAACGCTGATTTCTCGGGTCTTAAAAGTGTAAGGTACAACTCCCTATATATGGAAAGCATATTCCTGAACCTGATCGGTAATTCGCTCAAATACCAATCCCCCGAACGTAGCCCTGTCATTACCATCAAAAGCATGTTGAAAAAAGGAAAAGCGCAAATTGTCTTTTCGGATAATGGTCTTGGAATAGACCTTGACAAACAAGGAGGCAAAATTTTCGGGCTGGGAAAAACATTTCACAAGCATCCTGAGGCGAGAGGCTTTGGCCTTTTTATGACCCGAACCCAAATAGAATCGATGGGAGGCACTATAACCGTGGAAAGCGCCGTTAATGTAGGAACGATACTAACGATAACCTTATAACCCTATAGCACATGAACGATAAATTAGCAGTGTGGATAATAGATGACGACGATATTTCAAAGTATGTGCTAAAAAGGAATCTACAGGAATTGAACGTACATAATGTCAAGGATTTCCCAGATTCGATTGCCCCTTTGGAAATTCTAAAGCTAAATAGTGCCGATCCCCAATCGCTCCCTGATATCATTTTCTTGGATATCAACATGCCTATTCTTGATGGTTTTCAATTTATGGAGGATTATACCCTTTTCAACGATAAAATCGATAAAAAAATAAAAATCTATATGTTGTCCTCCTC
>JBARCC010000180.1:0-5994 GCA_049793635.1 Maribacter sp.
AAATATTTATTGATGGTATTCAGGGTCAAATCTTCTGGTTTGGTCAAAATGGTCTGTATCCCATACTTTCGCAATTCGTTTACCACTAGCTGTTTTTCGAATATAAATTTCTCGGCAATGGTCTGTTCGAATATTTCTTGGGTTGAACTCGCTTTCTGGTTGGCAAAATGAACCAGTTCGGTATTCTCGAAAAAAATAACGACCAAAAGATGTTGTTTTGAAATGGCCTGTAGATAGGGTAATTGTCGATGAAGCGCATCTACCGTCTCAAAATTGGTATAGAGGAGCAATAGACTGCGTTGGGGTAAGTTCCGTTTTACATCAATGTACAACCTGCTGAAATCACTTTCTACGAAATTGGTCTTTAGGTTGTACAAGGTTTCAAGAATCAGGTTCATTTGTGAGCTTCTACGCTCTGCGGCTACCCTATTTTCAATGGTATTGCTAAAGGAAAATAAGCCTGCTTTGTCATTTTTTTTAAGCGCAATACTACTGATTACCAAGGTGGCGTTAATCGCATAGTCCAATAGGCTAAGACCGTTGAACGGCATCTTCATGACCCTGCCCTTATCAATGACCGAGTATACAGGTTGCGATTTTTCGTCTTGGTATTGGTTCACCATCAACTGGCCTTT
The DNA here is from genome assembly GCA_049793635.1 of Maribacter sp. Taxonomy (GTDB): domain Bacteria; phylum Bacteroidota; class Bacteroidia; order Flavobacteriales; family Flavobacteriaceae; genus Maribacter. The sequence goes on from JBARCC010000180.1 coordinate 636, forward strand.
TTTGGCGGTCGCTTTCCAATTGATATTACGAATATCGTCGCCTTGTACATAATCCTTGATCTGTTCAAACTCCATCGTATGGCCAATACGGCGTATTTTTTTAATGCCATATTCCATCAAGCGATTGCTAAACGCTAAAAGGTCGTATTTGCGTAGTTGTAAAAAGGAAGGATACACAGGTACCTCCCTGTTTTCATCGAACGTATATTTCTTGGAGAGGAAGCCGATGGGGGAACTGGCGAAAATATTTAAATTTCCAAAGGAATATACGCCTCTTTCTGTCGGTCTCACGGCATAGGCAAAAGATTTTTTGTCCCCGCTTTTTAAGGTACTTTCAACATTGAAATCCCTTTTTTGAAATTGAAAGGGCAACTCGTCGATCAGTTTGATATCCGTTTTGAAGAGGTATTGATTCGTGACCTTCACCTGTATCGGGTTTTCGTCCCCGTTTGACAGTTTGTCGGTAACTTGACGCTCTGCTAGCAGTGCGCCTTTCGATACGAAAAGAAGCAATATATCGATAGCTGTACACATCAAAAAGAGGTAAAAGAGCAATTTGGCGATGACCAAAACCTCCTCAAAAATAAAGGCCACTAGAAAACAGATGATGATCCCTGTGAGTACCAGAAAAAATCGTTTTTGAAGATAACTTTGTTTCAATGCCTTTTTCACCTTATTTATCTAGGTATTTCAATCGTTTCAATTAGATTTTGAACTACTTTTTCAGCGGTAAAACCTTCCATCTCCCGTTCAGGTGTTACTATAATACGGTGGCAGAGAATGGGGACAATGACTTTTTTGATATCGTCTGGGGTAATGAAATCCCTCCCATTGATGGCAGCGACCGCCTTGGAAGCGTCTAAAATGGCGATGGACGCCCTTGGGGACGCACCAAGATATAAATTCGCGTTAGTTCTCGTATTGTTCACAATGGCGGCGATATATTTTAGCAGATGGTCTTCCACGATAACGTCTTTGATTACATCTTGATAGTCCGCAATCTGGGCCGCTGAAAGAACATTGTCGATCAAGGCCTCTATATTCGTATTTTTTTGCTGGTGCTTATGCTCCAGAATTTGAATTTCCTCTTCAAGCGATGGATACTTGACTTTTATCTTGAACAGGAAACGGTCCAATTGCGCTTCGGGGAGGCGATAGGTACCTTCCTGCTCAATGGGGTTTTGCGTGGCAAATACCAAAAATGGAGGTTGCATTTCGTAGGCGTTGCCGTCTATGGTAATCTGCCGCTCTGCCATGGCCTCGAAAAGGGCGGCCTGAGTTTTTGCAGGTGCCCGGTTTATTTCGTCGATCAGAATGATGTTGGAGAAAATCGGACCTTTTTTAAACTCGAATTCCGAAGTCTTCACATTAAAGATCGAGGTTCCCAAAATGTCACTGGGCATAAGGTCTGGGGTAAACTGAATTCTACTGAAATCTACGTTAAGGGTTTTGGCCAGTAATTTTGCCGTTACGGTCTTGGCCACCCCTGGTACCCCTTCGATAAGGGAGTGCCCGTTTGCCAAAATGGAAACGATCAACAGCTCGATCATCTCTTGCTGCCCGACGATTACTTTCCCCAATTCTGATTTTACCCGCGCGACGGATTCTTGGAGTTTGCTGAGGTCTATTCTAGAATTGAAGGCTAGCGAGCCTTCGTCTTGTGTATTTTCTTCCATGGTATTATTTAAAGGTATTTATGTTCTTAGACAAGATAATCGTATCCTGCTCGGTATGCATGGGTTTGTTTTTAAGGTGTAGGATAAGTTCGATCAACGTTTTGGTTTCTTGTATTGATTTACCGGATTTTGCCGAGAGCTGAGCGATGAACCGTTCATCGAGTGTTGTGGTTTCCAAATAGTATGTTCTGCGAATTCCCGATAAGAAGAAATTGATATTTTTCCCGTTCAGGTTCGTGTAGTCTTTATTCTGATGGTACAGGGCACCAACGGTACGTGCAAATGCGACCGATGAATTTTGCAACGGTTCGAGCACCGGTATAATGCGTTGCTCACGTTTTGCTTTGAATACCACAAAAAGCAGTATGCCGATAATCGACAGATAGTAGCCCCATTTCAGTGCCGGTTGGTTGAGTACAAAGCGCATTGGCGATGTAATGATGGTCCTGCCACTTTTTTTGTAATCGTCCCAATATAAAAATTCATCTTTTAGATATGAAAAAGTATGGGCTACATACGGGTTTGAATCGCTTAAAAGATAATAATTGGTATAGGCAACAGGTAAGGCGTTGAGAAGAAAAATACCCTTGCCGAATTCGGTCTTAATAAAATTGGGAGCCCTTTTGTTGACCGCCTTATCCTCTTGAACAAACTTTTTTTCGGCAAAGTTGATGTAGCCTAGAATTTGAGTGTTCGCCGTGTCCACACTAGAAAAATAGGCAGGATAAACTCCTCTTTCATATTGAAAAAGAGCGCCTTTGTACCGTTTGTTCGTGAGTTCAACGGAGACTGTATCTTCGCTAAAGTCATATCTTCTATCAATGGTGATGTTTAAGGTGTCGGCCAAAACCCCGCCTAGATCACTTGTGGCGATAAACACTTGATTTCCCTGGGCCACGTAGTTCAACAATTGATTTGTTTCTTGTTTATCCAAGGAAACAAAATCATCGATGATCATGTAGCTAGAAGGGATCGATGAATCTCGGTCGATCAGCAGGTCATATACGCTTTCTTCAACCGATTCAATGTTACTATTAGGAAAAATAGTTTGTAATTCGTTGAAAAGTACATAACACCCGAAGGGTATTTTGGAATCGGAAGTATAGCTCGGTCGCCAATTGATGGGTTTAGGACGCACCAGTTCTGTAACGACGATGCCAACGAGCACCGCAACCAAAAGACCGAGTATGATTTTTGAACGCCTTTGCAAATTAGTTCGGTATTTGTTGATGCATCCGTTCAAAGTCCGATACCGATTTTTGATAGTTTAATACATCGATATGCTGTTCTCCATACCAGATGTAATCATAGAGGTACATCACTTTTTTGAACGCAACTCTCAGGTGTGTTTCGGTAATTTCGTTCAAATAGTCGGAATTTGTTTTTTCAAAGTGCCATTGGATCACTTCTTGTTTGGACAGCTTTTGAAGGATCAGTAAAAATTGATACCGAATGGCCAACCGGTAATCGGCATGTTCTAGGGCTTCCTTTAAAAGAAGGTTCAGATCAATGGAATCGATATGCTCTTCCGTGAACTGAAAATCATGGATCGTTATCGCTTTCTTGTTAAAAAGGGTATTAAAATGTTCATTGGTAAACATTCTTACCAATAGATAGATGGCCAAGATCCCCATCAAGAAGTAAATCAGATATTCTAAAAATTGAAGGATTTGTGGGGATAGCTGAACTCCAAAAATGTCGAACAACCCTTTGCCTATCCAGTTCAGGAATCGCGTCAACAGGTTTTGGGACTCCCCTGTTCTTGTAAGGTAGTTGAACTCTTCTCCCGCATACTTTGTCGATAGGTCGTCTTGTACTTCACGAGAAATCACGGTCGACGAGGAATCTACACGTACGATACTGTCGTTTAGCGATTGCCCGTAACCATAAAGGCTAATGGCGTAAAATGCGAAAAGGAGAAGGTAGTTTTTCAAGTTAGTCGTTAAGTCCTATTTGTTCTATGGATGCTCTTGTTCTTTCGTTATAGGTTTTTTCGTGCAGGGCAAAATACAACACCCCGTTTACGAATTGGGATAGGCACTGTCCGTACACGGCAATGATCAGTATAAAACTCAACGAAATCGTATACACAATGGTAGACACGATAGATTGACCGTAGTCTACGTTATTTTCCACGACATGAAAGGTGTACACCCCGATAATGATTCCGGGAACGATAAGGGCGACCACCAATAAGATGCCCAGTAAAAATCCAAGAATAAAGTTCACTCCGATCGATTTCCAAAAACTACCGGTCACCAACTTCCAACCCTCACCCAATGCATCGGTTACCCCTTTTTTATTTGAGAGCATATCGTAAAACGATACCCCGACCCAAGCACTTACAAAAAATTGAAGCGCATACTGTGCAAAAATGCCTACGATGGGGATGATGGTAAGAATAATGGCAGCGATAAAAAAACCAAAATATAGGGGGATAAGCAAGAGTACAAAAAGAATAATATTCCCTAGCTGTTCTTTCATGAAATTCCATACTTCTTTGTTGTCAAAAGCCTGCCCTTTATATTCCACATACTTGATCATGTATCCACTTGCCAGGGAATAATTAAGTATGGCTACAAAAAAGAAAATGAGAAAAAACAATATTCCCCCAGCGATCAAATACACATAATAGTCTTGATCGATGTTTGCAGATTCGGCAAAGGTATTGGGGTTGCTTTCATAGGCGATCAGACCAATAAACCCTGATACTAGCAAATAGCTGGTAATCAATAGTCCTATTAAAAAAATACCGTTGTAACTTATAAAGATGTTCGTGAACTTTTTAATGTTCTGTTTGAAAAAATCGAAGTAAATAGAAACGATTTCACCAAAATCACGGTCTACCTGTAGCGGTATATACTTGTCTTTCATGTCTTTTATTCAATATAATGGGGTATACCCAATAGTAGTAAAGGATCAGTGCCAACGAGCTACCAATAATAAGGAATGCTAGCCAATTAGGCATCCCTGTATACCGTGTAATAAAGCCTTCTATAAACCCGGCGATGATAAAAAAGGGAATGGTGCTTACCACTACCTTTAAACCATCTTTCGCACCTTTCATGAACGAGACCCTTCTAGAATATGTTTTAGGAAAAAGAATACTGTTTCCCATAATCAGCCCCGCGCAACCGGCGATAATAATGACCGATATTTCGATGGTACCATGCAACCAAATTTGTTTATTGGCTTCGAAGAACACACCCTTCGTGTAGAAAAAGGTTACGAAGGCCCCAAGCATAATACCATTTGTGAACAAAATATAGAGGGTACCGATGCTTGTGATGACCCCGAACGCAAACGCTAAGAAAGCGACCCGAATATTATTGATGGTAATTCCCAAAAAACTACCTATCTCGCTGCCGCCCTTGTAAATGGCCGCGGGGTCTCCATTAGAGATGTTGTGCAAGGTCTCGTTCACATAGGCATCCCCTAAAATAAGACGCACAAAGGTAGTGTCGTTCAACGCTGAAAGTGATCCGATCGCGACCGCAACCATGAAAATCAAAAAAGCAATTCCCAAGGTGGTGTGGTATTGTTTAAAGAAGAGCGGAAATTCCGTCCCCCAAAAATCAAGCACACGGTTTCTATCTTCTTTTTTGTTTTTATAAATTTTTTGATGGGCCTGAGAGGCAAGTGCATTCAGATACAATAAAGTCTTGCTTTCTGCGTAATAGGTC
>JBARCC010000181.1:0-1896 GCA_049793635.1 Maribacter sp.
GAATAAACAGCATACATCATACAAAACAGGCTCTTAAGGATTGAAATCAGCATGCACTGCAAGAGTTGATAGTAACCCGATGAAAACCCGTGTATTAAGTCCTTTTTTGATACATTTTTATTCTTTACATTTAGTGCCTATAAATAACAAACAATTTCAACCATGTCAGAAAAAAACAACGATTTAGGCGATCAGGCCGAAGATGCTATGGACAACGCCAAAAAGAAGGCAGAAAACCTAGGTGATCAAGCCGAAAAAAGCTTCGATAAGGGGAAAGAAGAAACCAAAGATTTTGGAGAAAAGGCCGAAGATGCCTTTGAAAAAGCCAAGGAGAATACCGAAAAAGCGTATGAAAACGCTAAAGAATCCGCCAAGGAATTTTCAGAGGACACCAAGGAATCTGCAAAGGAGTTCAGCGAGGGCGCCAAAAAAACCGCCAATGAATTTACGGCCGGTGCAAAAGAGGCGTTTAACGGAGCTGGTGGAGAAAACAAAAAGGTGTTGGCAGGTATTCTTGCCATTATTTTAGGGAGCTTAGGGGTGCATAAATTTATATTAGGTTACCAAAAAGAAGGATTTATTCTTTTGGGAGCAACCATTGTAGGCTATATTACCCTTTGCTTTATTATCGGCGGTTTTATCCTTACAATCACGGGAATTATGGGCCTAATCGAAGGCATTATCTATCTAACCAAAACGGACGAAGAATTTTACAACACCTATCAGGTGGGTAGAAAGCCTTGGTTCTAAGCGTAAAAAGTCGGTAAAATTACAGACCGACTTTTTTTAAATCAATTATTATCGTAATATTGCAATATATAAATATGAAATGGGAATTACCAAGACACAGATTTTCAACACCAGGCAGAACGAGCTGGCCATTATCTTCAAGGTACTCTCCAACCCTGCACGCATTGCCATATTGCAGTATATTAGTACACAAGAAGCGTGCATCTGTAATGATATCGTCGATGAGATAGGTCTTGCGCAGCCCACGATATCCCAACATTTAAAAGAACTGAAAAGTATCGATTTGATCGTTGGGGAAATAGAGGGCAAAAAGGTCTGCTATTGCATAAATCTTGAAAGGTGGGGACAAATACAAGCGTTACTTGACTCTTTTTTCACCACCACAAAAAACAATTGTTGTTAATTAAATATCCTATTATGAAAACACAAGAATTTCTTACCCTTTTAAACCGGAACAAGGATAAAAGCCTTTTGTTCGAATACAAACCAGGAGCGTTGGTAGGAGCCAATTATCACATCACGGAAATAAAAAATATCACCGTTGATTCCGTTGATTGCGGTGCCGGCACCGATTTTTGGAAAGAAACCATTATACAGCTTTGGGAAAGTCCGGAAGAAATCGGAAAACGGGACTATATGACCGCAGACAAAGCCTTGGCCATCCTGAACAGGGTAGACCGCATTAAATCAATGCAAAAAGAGGTAGAGGTTAAATTTGAGTACAGCAATGCAAATTTCCATACGGCACAATTGTTCGTGAATGACGTTAGCGTGAATACGTCTCAGTTGATGATTCATCTTGGTGTCGAAAAAACCGATTGTAAGGCCAAGGAAACCTGTGCAGCTCCTGCGAGCCAAGAACAGATAGCCGCCGGGTCATGTGCTCCGGGCAGTGGTTGTTGTTAACCCCCCGACTATGGATAAAATCTTCGTTAGAGCAATGCAGGCCTCCGACTGGCCAGCGGTATCCACCATTTACGCGGAGGGTATCGCTACCGGCTCTGCGACCTTCGAAACGAAAGTTCCAGGTTATGAAGCTTGGGATACCGCCCATATGCACATAGGCAGGTATGTAGCCGAAAGCCAAGGCATTATTTTAGGTTGGGCAGCATTGTCACCCGTATCAAGCAGATGTGTCTACGGGGG
>JBARCC010000182.1:0-2257 GCA_049793635.1 Maribacter sp.
ATACCTAAATGATTGAACCAATACGTGGGTTTTCCAAACTTAGTAAAGAAGAAAAAATAGACTGGGTGGCCAGCAACTATTCCCAAAATACGGAACGCACCAAAAAAATTCTCAAAACCTATTGGAACTCTAACAGTAGTATACAACAGTTGCATGACGAATTTATAGAAAATACACTTACCAATCTTTATATGCCCTTGGGCATAGCCCCCAATTTTTTGATCAATGGGCGAATGTATGCCATTCCCATGGCCATCGAAGAAAGTTCTGTGGTCGCTGCCGCCAGTAAGGCCGCAAAATTCTGGCTCAAAAGAGGTGGGTTCAAAGCCACGGTATCGGGAATGGAAAAAGTGGGACAGGTACACTTTATGTTCAAGGGAGGTTTTGATGCGTTAAAGGTATTTTTTGACCACATAAAACCTAAGCTGCTGAAAGATACCGCTTCATTGACCCAGAGTATGGAAAAACGGGGCGGAGGTATCACCGATATTGTTCTAAGGGACAAAACCGTTCAATTACCGAACTACTATCAGCTGCACGCCACCTTTGACACCAAGAATGCCATGGGCGCCAATTTCATCAATAGTTGCCTCGAACAATTTGCCGCTACCCTAAAGGCCGAGTCGATGTCATATCCCAAATTTTCAGGTGAGGAACATGAATTGGAGGTAGTGATGAGCATTTTGTCGAACTACGTTCCGAACTGCCTGGTCAGGGCCGAAGTAAGCTGCCCTGTGGAAGAATTGAAACTAGACCCGCAAATTTCTCCGGAACAGACGGCTGAAAAAATCATTCAAGCCATCGACATCGCAAAGGTTGAACCTTATCGAGCGGTTACCCACAACAAAGGCATCATGAACGGAATCGATGCCGTGGTATTGGCCACCGGGAATGATTTTAGGGCCATCGAAGCGGGCGTTCATGCCTATGCAGCGAAGAAAGGAAGCTATAGCAGCCTAACACATGCCGAAGTTAAGGAGGGTATGTTTACATTTTGGATCGAGCTGCCCTTAGCATTGGGCACGGTAGGCGGGCTGACCAATCTGCACCCCTTGGTAAAGCTGAATTTAGAAATTCTACAAAACCCGTCCGCTGAAGAATTGATGAATATCATTGCCGTGGCAGGTCTTGCCCAAAATTTTGCCGCTGTGAGTTCATTAGTGACCACGGGAATCCAAAAAGGCCATATGAAAATGCATCTGCTCAATATCCTGAATCAATTGGGAGCTTCGGAAAGTGAAAAAAATACGTTGGTAGCGCATTTTAAGACCCACACCATCACCCACAACCAAGTAGCTACTGCACTACAGGCCTTGAGAACGTAAGTTATGAACAACCCGATTTACAGCAATGGAAAATTGTTGCTTACCGCAGAGTATGCCGTTCTAGATGGTGCGAAAGCATTGGCGTTACCTACCACTTTCGGGCAATCCTTAACGCTGGGCAACACCGCTTCCGACACGTTGGATTGGGTGAGTCTGGACGAAAACAGTACCCCTTGGTTTAGCGCCCGGTTTCTGAAACATACTTTGAAACCGCTACATACGACAGATATTGCTATTTCCGATCGCTTAACACAGATCCTAACGGAGACGAAACGGCTCAATCCTAAATTTCTGGCCAAAGGTACCTCCGTGAATGCCGTGGAGACCCAACTTACGTTCCCAAAAAATTGGGGCCTGGGATCTTCATCCACTTTAGTCTCCAATATCGCAAAATGGGCCGATGTAAATCCGTATACATTGTTGTTCGCCACCTTTGGGGGAAGCGGATATGACATTGCTTGTGCCAGGCATGATAGACCCATCTTGTACCAAAAGAACCACGACACTCCTATCGTACGAGAATTGGACTTTAGCCCCCCATTTTCGGAACACTTATTTTTTGTCTATTTGAACCAAAAGAAAAACAGCAGGGATGCGATTCGTGCATACCGAAATTTGAAATTCGACAAACAAGGTCTCATTTCCCAAATCGACACCATAACGGAACACCTTCTTATATGCTCGGATTTGCCCGAATTCGAGCGACTCATCGACCAACATGAGCAGCTCTTATCAAAAACATTGGCAATACCCACGGTTAAGGCCTCCCTATTTTCTGATTATAGAAATGGAACGGTAAAAAGCCTAGGAGCTTGGGGCGGGGATTTTATATTGGTGACCGGAGCTATGCAAGATATGGAGTACTTTAAGAAAAAAGGGTATGTAACGATTGTTTCGTATGCGGAGATGATTAAATAGAGAAGCGCCCTAAT
>JBARCC010000183.1:0-3322 GCA_049793635.1 Maribacter sp.
TGGTAATCGCGGATATTGGACACTTTGAAACTGAGCAGTTTACAAAAAACCTTTTAGTTGATTATCTTACGAAAAAAATACCTAATTTTGCAATCCATTTATCGGAACGTATAACCAATCCCATCAATTATTTTTAATATGGCAAAAAAAGAAGATTCCTCTGTAGAAGCAAAGTTAAGAGCATTGTATGATTTGCAATTAATTGATTCTAGAGTTGATGAAATAAGGAATGTTCGTGGTGAACTACCTTTGGAAGTAGAAGATTTGGAAGATGAAGTCCTTGGTTTGAAAACTAGAATGGACAAACTTAAAGCTGATCTTGAAAATATAAATTTCGAAATCGGAGCTAAGAAAAACCTTATCGAAGAAGCGAAAGGATTGATTAAAAAATACGGGGAACAACAAAAAAATGTTCGTAATAGCAGGGAGTTCAATTCGATCAGTAAAGAATTGGAATTTCAGGAATTGGAAATTCAACTTGCGGATAAGAACATTAAGGAATTCAAGGCTCAAATTGAACAAAAGAAAGAAGTGATTTCTGAAACGAAAGAACGTTTGTCTGAGCGAGAAGCCCACTTAAAGCATAAGAAGAGCGAGTTGAACGCCATTCTTGCCGAAACCGAAAAAGAAGAAAAGGCCTTATTGGAAGAGTCCCTTAAATTTCAGGACAAAATAGAGGAGCGTTTGGTAAAGGCATACGCCCGTATTCGTAATAATGTGAAAAATGGTCTGGCGGTCGTGCCGATTGAAAGGGGTGCCTCTGGTGGGTCTTTCTTTACCATACCCCCACAAGTACAAGTCGAAATTGCCTCTCGGAAAAAAATCATTACCGATGAGCATAGCGGTCGTATCTTGGTAGATCCCATTTTGGCGGACGAGGAGCAAGAAAAAATGCAGAAAATGTTCAGTAAATTATAACGGAACATAAAATGTTAATTCAAAAACCATCCTTCAATCGGATGGTTTTTTTGTTTAATTTAAAGGGATGAACTTTTTACGAATACTTATTTTAACCATGTTGATACCACTATCCACTGTGCAGGCGCAAAATTTATCGGATTACCGATGGAAAAATAGAATATTGATCTTATCGGATACCGATGAACAGTTTTCGAATGCAACACCTGCCGTAACTACCATGTCCAAGTATACCGAGGAACTCGAAGAAAGGGATTTTTTGGTTCTTCTTTTCAAAGAGGATACCTTCTACACGACGGATTTTAAGAAAACCAGCATAAAACCGAACCAGTCCATTCCCGATGATTTCAATGGATACCTCCTTATCGGCAAAGATGGAGGGGTCAAAACTAGGTCAGCCTATCCAATCGTCCCTGAGGAACTATTTTCCCTGGTCGATGGTATGCCCATGCGTAGGGCAGAAATACGATCGAACCATTAACCTATCGCTCCAATAAATCAAGTATCGATTTCTCTACCGAAGCACTATCCCATGAGCTTTCGATATTGGGCATTTGCATCACTTCTTTCATAATCATTTCTTGTGCATCACCTTCGGCCAATGCCTCTGCATAGGGTCTATCGGAAAACGTTACCCTACTGTATGCAGGAATCCATTTATCGGGATGTTTACTGGCGAAATGTTTCTCTATTTTCTTCTGCAACAAAAATGTTGGGTCGGCCGTTTTACTGCTCATCTCCATAAAGTTACGGTAGCTCAATTCTGCGATGGCATCGGCATTCGGTTTACGACGCTCCTGATAGGTCTTGAATATTCCTTCCCAGTCATCCCCCATTTCATCAATGATTTGGTCTAAGACAAAAATATCCTCGAAACCGGCGTTCATTCCCTGCCCGTAGAAAGGCACGACCGCATGCGCAGAGTCCCCTACAAGGGCAACCTTGTCCCAGTAGGTCCACGGGTAGCATTTCATGGTGACCATCGCACTAGTGGGGTTCTTAAAGAAATCTTCGGTCAGATTTTCAATATCGTTTTTTATATCCGGAAAATAGGTGTTGAAGAAACGTACCGCCTCTTCTTTGGTGTTAATACGCTCGAAAGAGAGCTCTCCTTCAAAAGGCATAAAAAGGGTACAGGTAAAACTACCGTCCAAATTGGGCATGGCGATAAACATGAACTTTCCCCGAGGCCAAATATGAAACGAATGCTTGTCAAGCTTATGGGTCCCGTCCGCGTTTGCGGGTATGGTGAGTTCTTTATAGCCCACGTCTATAAAATCTTGTGAATAATCGAAACGACTGCGCCGTTGCATTTTATGCCTGACTCTTGAAAAGGCGCCATCACAGCCGAAAATCAAGTCGAAGGGATATTCTTTCCATTCCCCCTTTTCGGTTTCCCCCGTAAATACTTTGGCGTCTGGCAAATCGACATCCCATACCTTTTCATCAAATCGGAATTCAACCCCGGCATTTTCCGCTAAATCGATCATCTTTTTATTGAGCACCCCTCTGGAGATGGACCAAATTGCCTCTCCGTCCTTCCCATATTTTTGAAAATATTCAGGTTGTCCCACTACATGCATCGCTCTTTTATCTAGAGGAATCGCGATTTTCTTAATTTCACTTTCAATGCCTACGTGACGCAATGCATTCCAACCTCTATTGCTCATGGCCAAATTGATGGAACGTCCCGAAAACTCAATATGGCGTATGTCCGGTCTTCTATCGAACACCGTAATTTGATGGCCTTTTCGCTTTAGGTAAAGGGCAAGTAAAGATCCAACCAAACCTGAGCCGATGATGGCTATATTTTTTTTACTTTGGGTCATTTAATAATCTCTGGTGCAACATGCGTTAAAGGTTAAAAGTAAGAAATAAAGAGCGATTAATCTTTAGCCTTCCCTAAACTTGCTTGCATGATTTAGTAATCCGTTAACTTTATTTGTTGAAGTTATTTATATTTTTGTTAAACATGTAATCTACAAAGATTGAAACACTACACAAAAGCCCAACTTTTAGAACTTCCAAGCAGATATAAAGCACATTTGATCAATAGCTGTACAGGATATAAATCGGCAAATTTATTGGGATCTGTCTCTAAAACCGGTCAACCCAATTTGGCTATTTTCAACTCCGTCGTGCACATTGGCAGTAATCCGCCCATGTTGGGGTTTATAGTAAGACCATTGACAGTGCCTAGGGATACGTATTCCAATTTTAAGGAAACCGGGTTTTTTACGGTCAATCAAGTGCATAAGGGAATCATAAAGCAAGCACACCATACAGCCGCAAGCTATGAAAAGGATACTTCAGAATTTGAAAAAACGGGACTGACACCCACTTATTTAGAGGATTTTCAAGCCCCGTATGTAGTGGAAAGTGCCATTAAGATAGGGTGTAGCTA
>JBARCC010000184.1:0-10628 GCA_049793635.1 Maribacter sp.
CGTAAGCAGGGCGACCCTTTACAATACGATAGAATTATTGTTGGATTGTAAGCTCGTTCGTAAACACCAATTCGGAAAAAACCAGGCGCAGTACGAAAAATCTTATTTCGATAGACAGCACGACCACGTTATCCTTACCGATACTGGCGAAGTGATGGAATTTTGCGACCCGCGGATCCAATCCATAAAGAAAACCATAGAAGAGGTATTTGACATCAAAATAAATACACATTCCTTGTATTTTTATGGTACAAAAAACACGCCTACCGAGGAAGTTGGCAACACCGAGAACTCAAAAAAATAATCAAGTATATACTATTTAGATGGCAGTAGATTTATTGTTAGGCCTGCAATGGGGTGACGAAGGAAAAGGGAAGATTGTGGATGTATTGACCCAAAATTATGATATCATCGCACGGTTTCAAGGAGGACCAAATGCAGGACACACCCTTGAATTTGATGGGATCAAACATGTTTTGCATACGATACCTTCGGGCATATTCCATAAAAACGCGGTCAACGTTGTAGGCAATGGGGTGGTTATTGATCCCGTGATATTTAAAAAAGAACTGGAAGCCTTAAAGAAGTTTAACTTGGATATTAAATCCAAATTATTGATTTCACGAAAAGCCCATCTCATTTTACCGACACACCGGTTGTTGGATGCCGCTTCGGAGGCATCAAAAGGGAAAGCAAAAATTGGCTCTACCTTAAAAGGTATCGGCCCCACGTATATGGACAAGACCGGGCGAAACGGTATGCGTATCGGCGACCTCGAACTTAACGATTGGAAAGAAAAATACCGTAATCTGGCCAATAAGCATGAAGCCATGATCAGTTTTTACGATGTGGATATTCAATACGATTTGGCAGAACTCGAGGCTGATTTCTTTAAGGCCATCACCGAGCTAAAAGAATTGACGTTCATCGATAGTGAGGAATATTTGTACCAAGCGCAGAAAAAAGGAAAGAAAATATTGGCCGAAGGCGCACAAGGATCATTATTGGATATCGATTTTGGTACGTACCCATTTGTAACCTCATCGAACACTACTGCCGCAGGTGCATGCACAGGTTTGGGGGTAGCACCCAATCAAATCGGGGAGGTGAAAGGTATTTTCAAGGCCTACACGACCAGGGTTGGCAGCGGCCCTTTCCCTACCGAACTTTTTGATGAGGACGGGGAAACCATGGGGCGTGTCGGTAATGAATTCGGAGCAACTACGGGAAGACCGAGACGTTGTGGATGGCTAGATTTGGTTGCATTGAAATATGCGGTTCGTATTAACGGTGTCACCGAACTAATGATGATGAAAGGAGACGTATTAAGCGGATTCGAGAAGTTGAAGGTATGTACCGCGTACCATTACAAGGGCGAAAAAATCGACCATTTTCCCTATAATATCGAAGCTGAAAATGTTACTCCGATATATACGGATATGAAAGGATGGAAAGAGGATTTGACAAAAATGACGGCTGCCGACCAACTCCCTAAAACGTTGAACGATTACATTGACTTCTTGGAAAAGGAACTGGAAACACCCATTAAAATAGTATCCGTAGGCCCAGACAGGACCCAGACCATACATAGGTAGGCCCTTCATGTTTCAGGGTCTTCAGCAATAGGATGATGGCGATAGGAAATTTACTGCTATCGCCATTCTTTTTTTTGTATTTTCCATGGTGATTAAAATATAACACCAATCCACAATCGGAATGAAATATAGCATGTACCCGATCGCCCTCTGCGCTTTTCTTTTCCTGTTTTCCTGTAAAACGGACCCTTCAAAAAAAGGAGCATCGAGCACATCAACACAACATGAATCTAAAAACGAGTGGATTTCACTATTTGATGGCGTGAGCACGAAAGGTTGGCGGGCCTATAATGGAAAAGAACTACCACCAGGGTGGGTCGCCAAAAACAGGGCGTTGACTTTTGATACCGACTTGGGAATGGAACAAGACTATACCGGTGGCATCGATATCGTTTATGGTGTTGAGGAATTTGATAATTTTGAACTTTATGTGGAGTGGAAACTACCAAAAGGTGGCAATAGCGGTATTTTCTATCACCTGAAAGAAGGCTATGAAAACGCTCCTGAGATTGCTCCCGAATACCAATTGATAGATGATGTACACTATGCCAGCATTCATGATTTAACCGATTACAACATCAGTTTAGGGTATACTGAAAAGCCCGAAGAATTAAAACCCTTGCAACGTACCGGATCAGACTATGCCATGCACCCTGCCGATACGGTCGGTAAAATTCTACACCCTATCGGTGAATGGAATACCACCAAGATCATCTTTACTCCAGAGCGGGTCGAGCACTGGCTCAACGGTAAAAAAGTGGTATCTTTTGTTCCTTGGGATGAAGAATGGTACGCTAAAAAAAATTCCGATAAATGGAAGAATAGTAAGGATTATGGCAAGTACAAAACCGGATACATCGGTTTTCAGGACCATTCCAGCCCAATCTGGTTCCGCAATATTAAAATCAAAAAACGATAATACTACCCACTATGAACAAACGGGACTTTATAAAAAAATCTGCCGCATTATCAAGCTTTATTCTTTTACCCTCTGGCCTTTGGGCACATTCCCCAAAGATAAAGAGGTACAGGGTACGCACCGCACATATAGGGGTAGGAAACATGGGAGCATCAGATCTAGAAGCAATCTCCTCACATAAAAAAGTAGACGTGGTAGCCCTTTGCGATGTGGATGCTACTCATTTGGCAGCGGCAAAACAACTGCATCCGAAAGCAAAAACGTTTTCCGATTATAGGGAAATGTTGAGCCAAATGGCGAATGAAATCGATGCGGTCATCATATCAACCCCGGATCATAGCCATGCGCCTGCCGCCATGTTGGCAATGGGAATGGACAAACCGGTGTACTGTCAAAAACCCCTTACCCATTATGTTTCTGAAGCGAGAGCCATGAAAAAAATGGCCATAGAGAAAGGCCTGGTCACGCAAATGGGCATTCAGGTACACTCCTTTTATGATTACAAACTGGCGACACTTTTGATTCAATCTGGTATCATCGGCAAAGTGCACACGGTACACGCATGGTCGCCGAAAAATTGGGGCTATAATGGTCCTGAACCCATTGGGGAAGACGTTGTTCCCGATACCTTGGATTGGAACCTGTGGCTGGGAACTTCAGAGGAACGGCCATATAAGGAAGAAATGTACCATCCCGGAAATTGGAGAAAATTAATGGATTATGGCTGCGGGACCTTAGGGGATATGGGGGTCCATATTTTTGACACGCCTTACAATGCGCTAGAGTTGGATGTGCCGATGACCATTAAAAACGAATGCCGGGAACCGAACGGTTTTGGTTATCCCGAAAATAACGTGGTCACTTACGAATTTCCACCGACCAAACATACGGGAGAAACGCTAAAATGGGTGTGGTACGACGGCCCTGGAGCTCCAAAAGACCATGAAGACTTGAGATTGCCCGGCGCTATAGATAATGTGGTAAGTTCTGAACCTACCACAGAAAAATCAATGGAGGATAAAATGTCCTTAGCTACGAAAGAAACCAATGATAACGAGCTGCCCGAACAAGGGGCCATGTTCATCGGGGATAAAGGAAGATTATTATTACCACACTTTATGCAACTCCCAAAAAAAATTGTGGATAACCAATATGTAGACATTACTAAAGAAATCAAGGCCATTGAAAAAGCGAACAAAATGGGCAAACCCATTCGCGATTATGACCTGGAAGGACCAAAACACTACCATCAATTCATCGATGCCTGCTTGGGAACCGCCGAAACTACCGCCCCTTTTTCATATGCCTCAAGATTGACGGAAACCATACTACTGGGCGTCATCGCTGGGCGTTTTCCAAATCAGGTGTTACACTGGGACAGTAAAAACGCAAAATTCGCCGAAGAGGAGGCAAATCTTTATTTAGAAGGGGATTACCGCGATTTTTAAGCCGCGCCTAACCTTTTAAAAGCCTATGCGAGTGGTTTTTTGCGATGTGATATGCAAGGTCTTGAAATGCCCAAAAACGAGCGTATTGAAAAAATAAAAACGTCGTCTTACAATCCGGTTCCCATTATTAAATGTATCCTAATTGCATGAGGTGCTGCTTCAAATTGTGCTACTTTTGAAAAAATTTTCAAATTGAAAAGTAATTTTTTATTCCTTTTACTTCTCGTGGGATGCACCTTCTCAGGCTTTTCACAACAACCCACGAACGAGAAAGAGGCAAAACAGATCAACATTGTTTATGGGGCAAACTTTACTAAAAATGAAGCCCAATATCCCGGTGCTTCCATTTTCAGCAAGGATGACCGTCAGGTACAGTTCGAACATCAAGGCGCTGACCTATGGTGCGATGTGGCGATTTATTTTCAACGTGAAAATCGATTGGAAGCCATTGGTAACGTAATTCTAAAGCAGGGAGATTCCGTTCAAATGACCAGTGAAAAAATAAATTACCTCGGTGATGTAAAACTGGCCAAGGCATGGGGAAATGTGGTATTGACCAATGCAGATATGACCCTGACCACGGACACGTTGCGTTTGGACAGAGAAAAGCAGGAGGCCTTTTACCAAGACAATGGCACCGTGGTCGACTCGGCGAATACGCTTACCAGTAAAATCGGGAAGTACTTTATGGAACTTAAAAAGTATCAATTTTTGGATAGTGTGCATGTATTGAATCCCGAATACACTTTGGATTCAGAACAGTTGGATTACTATACCACATCCAAGAATGCCTACATGTACGGCCCCTCGACCATTAATGGCGAGGCCTATAAAATTTACTGCGAACGGGGATTCTATGACACCAAGGTCGAAAGTGGGTACGGTATCAAAAATACACGTATCGACTATAACAATCGTATCGTTGAGGGTGATAGCGTATACTTCAATAAAGCACTGGAATTTGCGTCGGCCACGAACAACATCACCGTTACGGACACCATTAACAAAGGAATCATCAGGGCCCATTACGCCGAGGTCTACAAGGCCAAAGATTCCGTTTTTGCCACAAGAAGGGCCGTTTCCATTTCCGTGCAAGAACGCGATTCGCTCTACGTTCATGGGGATACCCTTATGGTTACGGGCAAACCCGAAGACCGTTTATTGAGAGCGTTCAGGAATGCAAAATTCTATAAGACCGATTTAAGCGGTAAATGCGATAGCATCCATTCCGAACAAAAAACAGGCATTACCCAACTGATCAAGAACCCTGTCATCTGGAACGGTGCCAACCAGATGACCGGCGATAGCATCCACCTGAAATCGAACTTAGAGACCGAAAAACTGGATTCCCTAAAAGTACTGGAGAACGCTTTTATTATTTCGTTGGACAGTGTGAGCATGACCGGTTATAACCAGGCCAAAGGAATAAATCTATACGGTCAGTTTGTGGAAAACGAACTCAAGATCATCGATTTGGTCCAAAATACCGAGGTGATCTATTACATGTACAATGACGATGATGCGCTTATTGGAATCGATAAAACGGTGTGCAGCAAAATAAGGATCATCATGGCCGAAAATGATATTGAAGACCTTACCTTTTTTACCAATCCGGATGGAGATATTTTTCCAGAAAAAGATTTGCCCGAAAATAGCAGAATCTTAAAAGGCTTTGTATGGCGGGGCGATGAGCGCATTCTCACCAAGGAGGATATCTTTGATGAAGACGATAATGCATTAGAATTGGTGGTCATCAAGGGTATAGACAACCCTATCGATATCGATGCCGAGGAGCAACAGCGCACCCAAAATGCATCGGATCCGGTGAACAATATCCCGAAGGATAACAAGGCTGTTGACCCAAAGAAATCCGTAAAAGCTAAAAAAGTGAAGTAAGGGTAGCGCATGAAAAACGATTTTTTTAAATATCAAGCACAGACCACCCCCTACCCTTTGGCCATGGAAATTTCCCATGCAAAAGGGAGCTATATTTATGACACGCAAGGCAATGCCCATTTGGATTTTGTTGCCGGCGTTTCGGCGTGTAGCTTAGGGCACTGCCACCCCGAAGTTGTCGCTGCTATCCAAGAACAGACCCAAAAGTACATGCATGTGATGGTGTATGGGGAATATATCCAATCGCCTGCAACCACTTACGTTAAATTACTTGCCAATCATCTACCACCACCCTTATCGGTCACCTATCTGGTGAACTCGGGCACCGAGGCTATTGAAGGGGCCTTAAAACTTGCCCGTAGGTTTACGGGGAGGTCACAAATAATAGCTGCTAAAACCGCATATCATGGCAATACCATGGGAAGTTTGAGCTTAATGGACTTTGAAGAACGCAAGAGCGTTTTTAGGCCCTTATTACCCGATATCTATCACATCACCTTCAATAATGAGAAAGAAATAAAGAACATAACGGATAAAACAGCCTGTGTCATCTTGGAAACGATACAAGGAGGCGCAGGATTTGTTTTGCCCGAACACGGGTATTTGGAAAAAGTACGGAAACGTTGTTCAGAGGTCGGCGCCCTGTTAATTCTCGATGAGATACAACCAGGCTTTGGACGTACCGGTAAACTATTCGCCTTTGAGCATTACCATTGTGTTCCCGATATTTTGGTCTTGGGAAAAGGCATGGCATCTGGCATGCCGGTCGGCGCGTTTACCGCTAGTGCAGCCGTGATGGGCACCTTGCGTGATCGTCCCAAATTGGGGCACATCACCACTTTTGGGGGAAATCCGGTAATTGCCGCGGCAAGTCTAGCTACCCTACAAGTACTTTTGAAGACAAGCTTGATTACCGATACGCTTAAAAAGGAAATCCTATTCAGAACCTTACTTAAACACCCCAAAATCAAAGAGATAAGGGGTAAAGGGTTGATGCTGGCCTTGATCATGGATACTCCGGAAAGTGCAAATGCACTAGTGCTTAGGGCCAAAGAGCGTAACTTGATTCTTTTTTGGCTATTGTTCGAGATCAAAGCGGTTCGCATTTCCCCTCCATTAACGATTTCCGAGGAAGAAATACGCTTGGGCTGCGCTACTATTTTGAAAGTGTTGGACACCCTCTAAGCATGAAATGTTAACTAATTTGTTAATAATATAGCTGCTTTTACAGCCTCAAACCCTTCTCAAACGCTTACATTTAAATATATTGATAACTTAATAAGTTCCTATGGCGTTAGAATCTAACGAGAGACCGAACAAACCCATTACCAAGTTTGAATCAATGCTCAAGACAGATGATGTCTATTTCTTCGATGCGGAAGATTTTGAAGATATTGTACACCACTATTTAAACCATGGTAAAATTTCCTTGGCCAAGAAAGGAATCAAAATAGGTCTACAACAGCACCCAGGCTGCATAGAACTAAAATTACTTCAGGTAGAGGTTATGGTCTTCGAGAACCATTTGGAAAAAGCCGAGATCCTTTTAGATGAACTACAGCTTCTAGACCATCAGAACGAAGAAATTTATATTCAACGGGCCAATATCCATTCTAAAAAAGACAATCATCAAGATGCAGTGGCATTGCTTCAAAAAGCATTGAGCTTTACCGAGAATAGTTTTGATATCTATAGCCTCTTAGGGATGGAATACCTGTTTATGGACGACTTTAAGTCCGCAAAGGAAAGTTTCATGAAATGCGTAGAATTTGACGAACAGGATTATTCTTCCCTATATAATGTGGTCTACTGTTTCGAATTTTTGGAAGATTATGATGGGGCGATAGTGTACCTGAACGAATATTTGGAGAACAACCCGTATTCAGAAGTTGCGTGGCACCAATTGGGCAAGCAATTTTATTACAAAAAAATGTATGCCGAAGCCTTGGCCGCATTTGATTTTGCCATTATCTCCGACGATATCTTTATAGGCGCTTATTTTGAAAGGGGGAAGGTGCTCGAAAAATTAGGGAGGTTCAAGGAGGCCATTGAAAATTACGAAACTACGATTTCTATCGAAGACCCTACCTCACATGCATTTCTTAGGATCGGGAAGTGTTATGAAAAATTGAAGAACACCGAAATGGCGAAGTATTATTTCTACCAAACGGTGCACGAAGACCCTTTGTTGGACAAAGGATGGTTGGCCATTACCAATCTGTACTATGGCATCAATGATTTTGAAAAGGCCATTTATTATATAAATAAAGCCCTTAATATTGATGGGGAAAACCCGCTGTATTGGAAAAAGTGTGCACAAATCCATACCGCATTACGCCATTGGGATCAGGCCGATTTCGCTTTTAAGCAGTGTGTGGATTTTGGGAATTACGAACTTGACACCTGGCTGAAGTGGGCCGACGTGGTACACGCCAATGGGGAAACCACCGCTGCCGTGCAGATTTTAGCGCAAGGCAGGGAATTTCATCCCGATAGTCTTCAAATACTTTATACATCGGTAGGGTTTCAACTTATTGCCGAAGACCTTATCAACGCACGGATTACGTTGATGGACGCCCTTATCTTGGACAAGAAACAGAAAAAACTGCACCTATTCACTTCAAAATTCCCTGAGTTTGGCGATTCTGAATGGACACGGAAAATTGTAAGCAAATACAATAAAGCTTCTTAGAATAGGTTGTACACTTCATGGAAAAAAGAACGGTTAAAGAGTATCTATTTATTACCCTTAAAGGAATGGCCATGGGTATCGCCGAATTGGTACCCGGCGTTTCTGGCGGAACGATTGCTTTCGTTACGGGAATCTATGAAGAATTCATTACCTCGATAAACAATGTCAACCTTGAAACGTTTAAAATTTTAAAAAAAGAGGGCCTTACATCCTTTTGGCTAACCTTGAACGGAAATTTTTTGGTCGCCCTGTTGCTGGGTATGCTGATCAGTATTTTGTCATTGTCCAAAATCATTTCTTGGCTGCTTGAACAACATCCGATCCCCACCTGGTCTTTCTTTTTTGGTTTGGTACTGGCCAGCGTCATATTCGTTGCGAAGTCAATTGAAAAGTGGAAAATTTCAACCATCATGCTATTCGGCGTAGGTGCCGCCGCCGCCTTTTACATCACAACACTCCCACCCTCATACAGCACCGGAAGTCTACCGTTCCTTTTTTTTTCGGGGGCTATCGCCATTTGTGCCATGGTATTGCCCGGTATTTCAGGTTCTTTCATTCTGGTACTGTTAGGTTCCTATAAAATCGTCTTAGAGGCAGTAAACGAGAAAGATATGAAGATAATCTTCACCTTTGCCCTGGGGGCTATCATCGGACTTTTAAGTTTCGCCAAACTTTTAAAATGGATGTTCACCCATTACAAAGATGCTACCCTGGCTATTTTAACCGGCTTTATTTTAGGATCATTGAATAAAATTTGGCCTTGGAAAAATGTCATAGAAGTCATTCAAATTGGTACGAAAGAAATTATCATCGATGAAAATATCTCGCCCTTCGCTTTCGAGGGTAATAATCAATTATCCTTTGCCATTTTGACCGCGGTCATCGGTTTTTCCCTTATTTTTATCCTGGAGCAAACAGCTTCGAAAAAGTAAGCGAAATCCTATAATGAACCAACCCCGAAGCGTATCTGACAAATTTTTCTTGGTCGTTAAGGGGCTTTGTATGGGGGCTGCAAACAAGGTGCCCGGCGTTTCTGGCGGCATCGTTGCCTTCGTAGGCGGTTTTTACGAGGAGTTTATCTATTCACTGCAAAAAATAAACCTCAAGGCATTTAAACTTTTAATCAGCGGCCGCTTTAAGAGTTTCTATAGGTACATCAACGGTTCATTTTTAGCCTTGCTTATTTTCGGGATGCTAGTGAGCTACTTCAGTGTTTCTAGGATTCTTGATTATTTTCTCGTAAAAAACGAACTGTATGTTTGGTCCACGTTTTTCGGAATGATCCTTGGATCCATCTATTACATCGGTAAGGATTTTGATTATTGGAAAAAGAAAACCTTTACCGCCGGCCTCATTGGTTTGGGGTTTGGGGTTGCCATTAGTTTTCTGAATCCCGCCACCGAAAATGATAACCTTCTTTTTATTTTCCTTTGCGGAATGATCAGTGTCTCCGGCATGACCTTACCCGGGCTTTCGGGCTCCTTTATCCTCATACTCTTAGGGAATTACGTGCTTCTTCTCGTCGATTCGGTCAATGCCCTTTATGATACGTTTTCAGAATTGGTCGTGGGAGACTTTAGTTTTACCTCGAATACGGAACGGTTGGCCACCTTGAAGATTTTAGCGGTGTTCACCCTAGGTTCTGCCACTGGGCTGGTCACGCTTTCCCATGTGCTCACTTTTGTCCTAAAAAAATATAAACACGTGACCACGGCGACCATTTTAGGATTCATTACAGGTTCTTTGGGTGTGGTATGGCCCTGGAAAAATACCATTTACAAGCTAGGAGATATTGATGAAGTGCTTCTAGACTCCAATGGAAAAAGAATTATCATAAATTACGAGCGTTTTATGCCCGACATGTCCATCATCGAAAATTGGATTGCGCTATTCTTCATTCTCGTCGGAATTTGTATTTTATTACTTTTAGATTGGTATGGAAAAAACAGAAAAACAGCCCGTTAGTTTTGGCCTGGTGGGTAGAAATATATCCTATTCTTTTTCCAGGGGATATTTCAAGAAAAAATTCAATGATTTGGGTCTATCCCAACATACGTATGAAAACTTCGATATACAGT
>JBARCC010000185.1:0-6084 GCA_049793635.1 Maribacter sp.
AATCCGACTCTGCCACGATGGACATGGTCGTTGAACTACTATTAATGACCGGTAGATCACTGCCAGAGGTCATGATGATATTAGTTCCAGAGGCTTGGGAGAAAAATTCGGAAATGTCCGACGCCAAAAAAGCCTTCTACGAATTTCACTCCTGTATGATGGAACCTTGGGATGGCCCGGCCTCCATACCTTTCACGGATGGTAACTTTATTGGTGCCGTTTTGGACAGGAACGGACTTCGACCATCGCGTTACACCGTTACGAAAGATGACTATGTTGTCATGTCGTCTGAAACGGGAGTCGTCGAAATTGCAGCGGACAATGTAGAATTTCATGGTCGTCTAGAGCCAGGCAAGATGTTCTTGGTAGATATGGAAGAGGGTAGGATTGTGAACGATGAAGAGATAAAAGAAAAAATTGCCCAAAAATATCCCTACTCCAAATGGTTAAAGGATAATTTGGTGCATTTAAGGGATATTCCTTATAATGACTGTCCTTTATTCTTGGACGAAGCGACCCTTGAAAAAAGAAAATCTGTTTTTGGATATACCCTGGAGGACATCAATACCATTGTTTTGCCCATGGCCAAGGCAGGTAAGGAGCCTATTGGTTCTATGGGCTCCGATACGCCCATCGCCGTGCTATCGCAACGCCCGCAGTTGATCTACAATTATTTCAAGCAACTTTTCGCTCAGGTCACCAATCCTCCATTAGATGGTATAAGGGAAGAACTGATTACCGACATCAGTCTTACCCTCGGCAGCGATACGAATATTTTTGAGTTTTCAGAATTACATTGCAGGAAATTGAAGATTCAGAACCCTGTGATTTCCAAGGAAGATTTGGATAAAATAAAAAATTATGACGTTAGTCCCGATTACAAAGTAGTTTCCATAGAAATACTCTATCCGGTTCAGCAAGGGCATAATGGCCTAGAAGACGCGCTACAGTCCGTCTTAAAGCAGGCTTCGAAAGCGGTCGATACTGGTGCGAATATCATCATCCTGTCAGACAGGAGCGTTAGTGAGGACATGGCGCCCATACCTGCCTTGTTAGCCTGTTCCTTTGTGAACAGTGGATTACAAAAACTAGGAAAGCGTTCAAAAGCCAGTATTATTATCGAGTCTGCCGAACCTAGAGAGGTTCATCATTTTGCGCTTTTATTCGGGTTTGGGGCGAGTGCCATCAACCCCTATCTGGTAAATGAAATTATTGCGGAACAGATTGAGGAAAATGATATCACCGAGATATCTTTCGACGAAGCCATAAAGAATTACAATAAGGCCGTTGGTAAGGGTATTCTCAAGGTGATGAATAAAATTGGTATTTCCACCCTCAATTCTTACCGGGGTTCCCAGTTATTTGAATGCATCGGTATCAATACGAAAGTTGTAGAGAAATACTTTCCCAACACCCCCACCCGTATACAAGGTATTGGGCTGTACCAAATCGAAAAGGAAATTGCACTACGCCATCACAAGACCTTCAATAAGAAAGAAGTTGCCGCAACGCTCGATTTAGAGATTGGAGGGGAATACAGATGGAGAAGGGATGGGGAAAAACATATGTTCAATCCACTATCGATAGCAAAACTCCAAAAATCTGTGCGGAACAATGAGCCGGATACCTATAAGGAGTATTCGCAAATGGTGAACGAACAGTCACAGCATCTGATGACCATTAGGGGCCTTTTTGAATTTTCAAATTATGACCCCATTCCTTTGGATGATGTAGAGCCTTGGACCGAAATCGTGAAACGGTTTAAGACCGGGGCCATGTCGTATGGTTCCATTAGTAAAGAAGCCCACGAAAATTTAGCCATCGCGATGAACCGTATCGGGGGCAAAAGTAATTCTGGCGAAGGTGGAGAGGATGAAGAACGGTTCTATAAGAACGCTACCGGCGATTGGAGAAACAGTGCCATTAAGCAGGTTGCCTCTGGTAGATTTGGGGTAACCTCCAACTACTTGACCAATGCCAAAGAGATCCAGATTAAAATGGCACAGGGTGCGAAGCCTGGGGAAGGCGGACAATTACCAGGTCCTAAAGTGAATCCGGAGATTGCTAAAACAAGAAATTCAACCCCATGGGTAGGTCTTATTTCCCCTCCTCCACATCATGATATTTATTCCATTGAGGATTTGTCGCAACTTATCTATGATTTAAAATCCGCAAACAGAAAAGCGCGCATCAACGTTAAATTGGTATCTGAAGTTGGAGTAGGTACGGTTGCCGCCGGTGTGGCGAAAGCGAAAGCCGATGTTATTTTAGTATCTGGTTTTGATGGGGGAACAGGAGCATCTCCTTTGACGTCATTAAAACACTGTGGACTACCTTGGGAGTTGGGAATAGCGGAGGCACAACAGACCTTGGTAATGAATGACTTACGAAATAGAGTCGTTCTCGAATGCGACGGGCAATTGAAGACAGGTAGAGATGTCGCCGTAGCATGTCTCTTAGGCGCGGAGGAATTTGGCTTTGCGACAGCGCCTTTAGTAGCATCTGGTTGTATCATGATGCGCGTTTGCCATTTGAACACCTGTCCTGTTGGGATTGCCACCCAAAATCCTGAATTAAGAAAGAAGTTCGAGGGTAAGCCCGAGCATGTGGTCAACTACATGTATTTCGTTGCCCAAGAACTTAGGGAAATCATGGCACAATTAGGGTTTAGGACCATCAATGAAATGGTAGGTCAGGTTCAAAAATTAGACCGTAAGAAAGCCATCGACCACTATAAATCGGCCGGTATCGATTTAACCCCAATTTTACATCAAGTGGATGTTCCCCAAGGAACCAAGTTTTATAATACCGAAAAACAGAAACATGACATTTATAAGTCCATTGAATTCGATATTATCGCAAAAGCAAACCCATCGTTGTTCAGAAAGGAGAAATTAACCTTGGACTATCCTATATGCAATACGGACCGTGCCGTTGGAGCGATTATAAGTAATGAAATTTCTAAAACGTATGGGGCGGAGGGACTACCTATAAATACACTTCGGCTTAATTTTACAGGGTCGGCCGGCCAAAGTTTTGGAGCTTTCGCAACGAAAGGACTCACAATGGTCGTTAACTGTAATACCAACGATTATCTGGGCAAAGGCCTTTCAGGAGCAAAACTCGTTATTAAAGTTCCTGAAAAATCTACCATTGTCCCCGAAGACAATGTCATTACCGGTAATGTAACGCTCTATGGAGCGACCGCAGGTAGGGTATATATCAATGGAAAGGCAGGGGAGCGTTTTTGCGTCCGTAATTCAGGAGCAAAAGCAGTGGTAGAAGGTATTGGTGATCATGGCTGCGAATACATGACGGGGGGCGTAGCCGTTATTCTTGGAGAAGTCGGAAGAAATTTTGGGGCCGGTATGAGCGGTGGCATCGCCTTTGTGCTTGATAAAAATGAAACCTTTAGAAAACGCTGTAGTACAGAAGGCTTGAATCTTTTGACCGTAACTGAGGATACTGATGTAAAACAATTGAAAGACTTGATCGAAAGTCATTACAACGCTACTTCGAGCCCACTGGCACAGCGTATTCTAGAGAGCTGGGAATCGTATTTGCCCAAGTTTATCAAAGTCTTGCCAGAAGAATACCGAAGAGCATTGATACGATTGGAAGAAGAAAATTTACAAACTATTTAAAATCGAAATATGGGAAAGACTACAGGATTTTTGGAATTCGATAGAAAAGTAGAGGCATATTCGCCCGTAGAAGAACGGGTGAAAAATTATAAGGAATTTACCGTTCCCCTGTCCGAAAAAGAAATAAAGGACCAAGGGGCACGCTGTATGGATTGTGGAATACCGTTCTGCCATAGCGGATGCCCTTTAGGGAATCTAATTCCAGATTTTAACGATGCGGTGTATCGAGGAAAGTGGGAAAAAGCTAGTGAGATATTGCATTCCACCAATAATTTCCCAGAGTTTACCGGTAGATTATGTCCCGCTCCTTGTGAGGAAGCCTGTGTGCTCGGTATCAATGAAGATCCGGTGACGATCGAAAATATCGAGAAAAATATTGTCGAGACCGCATTTGAAAAAGGATGGATCATTGCAAAACCTCCCTTGAACAGAACCGGTAAAAAAATTGCCGTGGTGGGATCAGGTCCTGCAGGCTTGGCGACCGCTCAACAACTGAACAGGGCCGGTCATACTATTACCGTTTTTGAACGGGACGAGAAACCAGGCGGATTATTAAGATATGGCATCCCAGATTTTAAAATGGAGAAAACCGTCATCGATAGAAGATTGGAAGTATTGAAAGAAGAGGGCATCACATTTATCTGTAATACGCACATTGGTATAGATATTAAAGCCGATGATTTAAAAAAAGACTTCGATGCAATCGTATTGACCGGAGGCGCAACCATTAGACGGAATTTACCTATAGAAGGTGCTGACCTGAACGGTGTTGTTCAAGCGATGGACTTTCTAGGACAGAACAACAGACGGGTCGATGGATGTAAGGAACTAGGCGAAGAAATTAAGGCTACGGGCAAAGATGTTGTTGTAATAGGTGGTGGGGATACCGGGTCCGATTGTATTGGAACGTCCTTTCGTCATGGCGCAACCTCTGTTTCAAATTTTGAGATTATGCCCATGGCTACTGCCGATAGACCGGAAGATCAGCCTTGGCCTTTTTGGCCCATGCGACTTCGTACCAGTTCTTCCCACAAGGAAGGTGCGGAACGCTATTTTAGTATTTCGACCAAAAAATTTGTGGGAGATGCATCAGGGAATCTAAAAGGTTTGATCACGTCGGAAGTAGAGTGGATCAAAACACCTGGACAACGCCCACAATTAAAAGAGGTAGCGGGAACGGAAAAAGAATGGAAATGTGAATTGGCATTGTTGGCCCTCGGTTTTACAGGTTCGGAAGATACGGTTGCACAACAGTTGGGCTTAGAAATGGACGCAAGAACAAATGTAAAGGCATCCGAAGTCAATTATCAGACCAACGTACCAAATGTCTTTGTGGCAGGCGATCAACGAAGGGGACAATCTCTCATCGTTTGGGCGATTTCAGAAGGACGCCAGGCAGCACATCATGTGGATAAATACCTTATGGGAGAAACTGCATTACCGCTAAAAGGAGATGGAGACCTGCCAAGGGCTTAGTCTGACCAAGCTACTGAAATACATTGCATATAACCCCGTATAAGCTACTGAGTGTGTCTATTTCGAGATGCTTAGAACTTAATGTTGGCAAATTGATACTTAAAACAATTGGTCTACTTTTTGCTGATATGTTTATTTAAACATACGCAAATGAAAAGAGTGTTTCTGTTAATAGGAGTGATGCTGACCTTTCAATGTTGTATACCTTTGCGTGTAGCTCCCAATATTAAAGACTATAAAATAACGCAGGGTAAGAAATTTAAAAGAAGTCTTCCAAAACGCCAAATGTTCGTATTTGAAGACCCAAAGGAAGCTAATGAATTCTACAACTACATAAATACTAAATTCGAACTACAAAACGTGGATGTCTATGATAATATTCCATTTACCATAAATGGAGACCAGTATTTCTTTTCTTTTTATGAAATAGATATTCCGGATAAAACCATCAATTTCGTACCAATAGCCATAGATATTGCGTTAACAAGGGCTAACTTAGACCCCTCTCTCGAGCATTTACATCAGAGAAGAATTGGAAATTGGTTTATTGCCATTGAAGTGTATAGGGATAGTGAAAGCGATTGTCTTCAAAATAATTCACCTTCAAAACAGACAGTATCCGCCTATTTTAGAGATTTAAAGAACGAATATCTTGCTACCCATAATTACAATGAAGTTCTCTTCAAAAACTGAAAAGTCTGAAGTGACGAACACCATTCAGTCATAACTATACGTTCAACTTCAGTAATCACCCAAGTACTTTCAAAATAATGACAAGCGTTAATCAGGATAAATAGGTGGAACTATACAATCCCATTAAACCGAGCGTCGTTCTGACTATTGTTACGACCTGAAGGATGAACGTGTAATCGTCAGTAGCTTAGGAATAACCCAAAAAAAAGCCCCCTTACATTACTGTAAGGGGGCTTTCGAAAAAAGGCGGCTACCTACTCTCCCACTTGGT
>JBARCC010000186.1:0-1541 GCA_049793635.1 Maribacter sp.
GACTAGGGTAGACCAGGTGATGCCGAACCTGCCTGAGTTGGTACAAATGGAAGGGGTGGTAATTACCCCGGTACAGCCCAGCATGTTAATGTACGTAAACCTTTATAGTAATAACGAGGCGGATAACGAGCTCTTTCTATACAATTATGCCTACACTAAAATTGTACCTGAAATTCAACGCATCGACGGTATTGCAAGTGCCCAAATTTTAGGCAGCCGTAAATATGCGATGCGTGTTTGGCTGAAACCGGACAGAATGCGCGCCTATAACGTTTCTGCAGAAGAAGTGATGGAGGCCATGCAAGAACAAAGCATTATCGCAAGGCCTGGCCGTTTGGGCGGTAGTTCGGGTAAAAAATCCCAATCGCTAGAATATGTACTTACCTATGAAGGTAGGTACAACGAGCCTGAGCAATATAAGGATATTATCATTAGGGCGAACGAAGAGGGCGAACTGCTGAAACTGAAAGATGTAGCCGATGTGGAACTGGGGAGTGAATTCTTTGACATATATTCCAATTTGGACGGCCATCCGTCTGCTTCCATGATTTTAAAACAAACGGTAGGCAGTAATGGTAAAGATGTTATCGAAGCCGTAAAATTAAAGTTAGAGGAACTAAAAGTGGACCTCCCACCAGGTTTGGATTACAAGGTAAGTTATGATGTTTCCAATTTCTTGGACGCTTCCATTGAACAAGTATTACATACCCTAAGGGATGCCTTTATTCTTGTGGCCATTGTGGTATTCCTATTTTTAGGGGATTGGCGCTCTACGTTGATACCTATCATTGCGGTACCGGTCTCATTGATAGGATCATTTTTCGTGATGCAGATGTTCGGATTGTCGATCAACCTTATCACGTTATTCGCGTTGGTTCTGGCAATCGGTATTGTGGTGGATAATGCCATTGTAGTGGTGGAGGCCGTACACGTTAAAATGGAGGAGGAACATTTGTCTCCCTATAAAGCCTCCTCTGCCGTTTTAGGGGAAATCGGGGGTGCCATTATCGCAATTACTTTGGTCATGGTATCGGTGTTTATCCCCATTTCCTTCATGTCTGGCCCTGTCGGGGTTTTTTACCGACAGTTTTCAATCACGATGGCAGGATCTATAATTATATCCGCAATTGTCGCCTTGACCCTTACCCCGGTGCTGTGCGCCATCATGTTGAAGAATAATCATGGGAAAGCAAAGCGAAAATCCCCTATCGATAAATTTATCGATTGGTTCAACCGAGGTTTTGAAAAGCTTACAGGTAGTTATGTGAAACTGCTGAACAGAATTGCCGCGAGACGCATGATTACCTTCGGTATTTTGATTGCTTTCTGCGTGGGGATCTTCGTGACCAATGAATCGCTGCCAGCAGGTTTTATTCCCAACGAAGATCAAGGGATGATCTATGCTATTATTCAGACGCCTCCCGGGGCTACGTTAGAACGCACCAATGATGTCGCCAGAAAACTGCAAAAAATATGCGAGGAGATGGAGGGTGTTGAATCCGTTTCCTCCTTAGCGGGCTATGAAATCATGACAGAAGGTA
>JBARCC010000187.1:0-7784 GCA_049793635.1 Maribacter sp.
CTCTACCATACTACCGAGGAAGAATATTCTGATGTTATCGCCTCTTATGAATTGGGGGAAGTGGATTCAAATTTAGGTGGAGGGGGTACTGGCCAAGTCCTGACCTCACGGGGGGTCGGATCTCAATTTAACCGCACACGTAACGATTTGGATGCGCTGATCTTTAATTTGGCACATAAAGGAACACATACCGCAAACCATTCGGTAGTGGAATGGGGCGCCAAATACACCCATGAGGATATTCGAGATCAGCTGAGGGAATCGGAATTCATCGACTCCGCCGGTTTCTCCGTTAGGCCCCCTCGACCAGAATTCATGAACAATCAACCCGAAGAACCCTTCAATGCCCCGTTAGTACCCTATACCGCCATAAACGCCCTCAATTTCGTAAAGACCAATCGATTTATGGGCTATGCGCAGATAGGGACACAGCGCACGTGGAATTCTTCGGATATCTATTACAACCTGGGCATCCGTGCCCATCATTGGACGGTCAGCGGCACCGATGTAGACAAAGTAGCGCAGACCGTTTTTAGTCCCCGGGGGCAGTTCGCAATAAAACCGAATTGGAAAAGAGACATGCTCTTTAGGGCATCGGTAGGTCTCTATCACCAACCTCCCTTCTATCGCGAACTTAGGGATAGTTCGGGAACGATCAGACCAAATGTTAAGGCCCAAAAATCGTTTCATTTGGTATTGGGGAACGAATATAGCTTTCTGCTTTGGGATAGGCCATTTACCTTGATCAGCGAAACCTATTATAAAAAATTGGAAAACGTAAATCCGTATACCTTAGAGGACGTTCGCATACGCTATTCGGCCACCAATGATACCGAGGCCTATGTGTACGGCGCAGAATTGAGATTGAACGGGGCTTTTGTGCCCGGCACAGAATCATGGGTAAGCCTTGGGGTCCTGAAAACCGAGGAAAATAGAAATGGACGGGGGTACATTGCAAGACCCACAGACCAACGGGTAAAGGTGGGCGTGCTTTTTCAAGACTATATGCCGACCATTCCTGATTTAAAGATGTACCTCAATCTTGTCTATCAAACCGGAGTACCCGGGGGATCCCCCAGTTACGCAGACCCTTATCTTTTTCAGAATAGATTAAGAGATTATAAACGTGCCGATCTAGGAATTTCCTATATTTTTGTAAATAAGGATAAACAGTATCCTAAAACACATTGGTTGCACCGTTTTAAAGAATTGAGTTTCGGTTTTGAATTGTTCAACCTGTTCAACAATCAAAATTCAATTACAAATACCTGGGTAAGGGATGCGGACAGTAAAAATGAATTTGCCGTTCCAAATTACCTGACATCGAGGGTTTTTAATTTAAGAGTAAGGATGCGGCTTTAAACAGAGAACATGATACGAATTCTTTTGCTTTTGACACTAGGATATAGTGTAGCGGTATCAGCGCAAAAAAATATCTACGAAAGTGTAAATTTTGATGAACTGAGCGCAGACCATGAAGTACTTGCCATCCTTCCCTTTTTGACAAATCTCGAATTGAATGAAAAAATTTCAAAGCCCGAACAGAAAAGATTGGAGCAGAATGAAGGTTACGCTGTTCAAAATGCCTTAGAGACCTATTTTTCCAAACGCAGCAAAAAGAAAAAATTGCCGGTGCAGTTCCAGAATATTAAAAATACGACCGCCATCCTTGCGCAAAATAAGATTACTTATGAAAATATCGATATCTACACCACAAAGCAACTGAGTGAAATTCTAGGGGTAGATGGTATTATCAGCGGTACCTTAGATTTGAATATTCTGCTATCAAGTGGGGTTCCGACAGAATTCAGCTTTACCGATTATTTTTCGGGAGGCGCCGATTATGGCCGTATCGGCATTAAAATAAGTGATGGTAATTCAGGCAAACTACTTTGGAAATACGAAAAGGAAATCAACAAAAAAACAGGTAAAAATACGACGGACCTTATCGATCGTATGATGAAATTGGCCATTAGAAAATTTCCGTACGAAAGAGAGCGTAAACGGGATAGGAACAAGGAATAAACCGTTAATCCACCAATTCTTTCAAGACCTCTACGGTATAATCAATTTCCTCTTTGGTAGTATAGGTGGAAAACGAAAAGCGTAAAGACGGTTTTTTCAAATCTTCCTTCGATAACAACTGCGCTAAAACATGTGACCCGGCATCGCTTCCCGATTGGCAGGCACTACCCTTCGAGCATGCGATCCCTTTCATATCCAAAGTAAACAATAGCATCATCGCTTTTTGCTCGGATACCGGCAGACAAACGTTCACCAAAGTGTAAGTGCTCTTTTCCATGTCACCCGAATGACCATTGAATTTTGCCCCAGGAAGCTCACTTTTCACCTTTTCAATGAAATAGTTTTTTATTTCTTCCACATACTTTTTCTCTTTCTCTAGATGCTCGTTAGCGTGTTTGAACGCTTCCTCGAGACCTACGATGTTGTGAAAAGATTCTGTACCTGCCCGTAACCCACGCTCTTGAGACCCTCCTGAAATCATACAGCTCAAACCTGAATTTTTTCGGATATAGGCAAACCCGATGCCCTTTGGCCCGTGGAATTTATGCGCGGCGGCCACTAAAAAATCTATAGGAAAAGCCTTAACATCCCATTCATAATGTCCTAGGGATTGAACGGTGTCGGAATGTACGAGGGCACCATATTTTTTTGAAAGGGCGGTGATGGCCGATAAATCGATTTTATTTCCAACTTCATTATTCACATGCATTAAACTCACTAACGTTTTAGAATCGTCTTTTTGTAATAAGCTTTCCAAATGATGCATATCCGGATTTCCGAAGGCGTCCAACTCCACGAACGCTAGCCGAATGGCCCCGCTTTGCGCTAATTCTTCAACGGTATGCAGCACGGCATGGTGTTCAATTCTGGAGGTAATGATGGTCTTAACCCCTAAATCCCGAACAGCACAGCGTATGATCATGTTATCTGCCTCGGTACCGCCAGACGTAAAAATGATTTCTGACGGTTGCGCATTTATGTATTTCGCGATTGTTTTCCGGGCACTCTCAATGGCCGTTTTAGCCGTTCTACCAAAACTGTGCGTAGAGGAAGGATTTCCGTAGGAATTAGCCAACGCATCTTGCATTTTTTCGATCACGGATGCATGTACCTTGGTGGTAGCCGCATTATCTAAATAAACATTTTTCATAAAAACTTTCACTAACTGTATTAAAGTATAAAAATAGCCCAAATAAAGTTAATGTATCCCTAATTGAGTGCGATGCTACGAAAGGATTTCCAATTTTTGATTTACATTTGAGCCATGAAAAAATACGTTTTACTGAGTTTTTTAGGTTTATTGATCGGCTGTGATGATGGTGATATACTCATTGAGAATGTAGATTTTGACGAAGTTTCATTAGAGGTATGTGCTTCCACTCCTGCGGAGAGACTGGCCAATACCTTTTTTTTTAAAATTCAGGATGATGAGGCTCTTTTATTGACCATGGCCGCCAACCAAATTAGAAATGCCACCTCTTTGGACCGTTCGCTAACCACAACGATTACAGCGAGCGGTGCCCCACAATTGATATATAGGTTATATACCGGAAGCATTACCAGAAGTTTTTTTTGTGATGTCATTCAACCCGTTTCACCAACCGTGGCTCAAGAATCAGTAGCTGCTGGCGGGAATATTACGGTGACTAGCTTGGTTTCAACAGTGAGCCGAACGAACAAGACGTATGCCCATACCATCGAAATCAATGATCTTTCACTTACCAATGAAATCGGCGAAAGACTAACGGATAGACCCACATTGGATTTTGGAAATTTTACTACAGATACAGCAACAAGTGCTTTACTTGAAGTACCCTTTTCAAATTATTCCACAATACTTTTAGCGGCCTGTGAACCCGCAATTTCCGCTGATAGAACAACGTTATATAAAATCAATAATGATGAGTTTATCTCTTTGGAACTTCCAAATTCATTAATTGAGAATATGGCTACAGGGGATACTCCCAGAGTTACCGACTTTGAAACTGAAATCATCTTCAAAAACACCATCTTAAACCAATTGGCTACAAACGGGTTAGTATGCGCTGCAAACATGGATGCAACTACTTTGAAAGGTAGTTTTAGCTCCTCGGAAGGGACAATATCCGTATCGACTGCTGCTAGCGTGCCCGATGCAAATGGAGTCATCACCTACACCCATTCTATACTACTTACCGATGTGATTCTTTCATTCAGTAGCGCAACAAGCACAACGGCGGTTACTTTGGAAAGTATTGCAACTATAGATCTAGGGAATTTTACCACTACGGGCCCTTAACCGTTTTGAAAAATATAAACCTCGGTCGCCCCTAGTCCGTATTTTTGATATTCGGCATCATAGTATTTCACATTGTCATATTTGCCGAAGAGATAGCCAAGTTCTTCCTTGAGCACACCCTCGCCTACCCCATGGATAAAAACCACTTTTTGAATCTTCTTGCTGATGGCAAATTCCAGTTGGCGTTGTGCGGTTTCCAATTGCAGGTTGAGCATTTCATAATTGCCCATTTGTTTTGAATTCTTGACCAACTCGTTAATATGAAGGTCTACTTCCATTTTTGGAGCGGCCCGTTCTTTAGGTTTCAAGACTATTGATTTTTTCCGTTTGGGCAGTTCTTTTTCCTTTTTTACCTGTTCAATTTCATAATTACTTACCCTTATATCATTAGCTATTTTCACTAATTCAGAGGAGGTAAAGAACAACGGAAAACCTTCTTCGCTCACCAGGGTGATTTCATCCCCATCTATCGAAGTCACGGTACCCTTTATCACATCGTCGACCGTTTCCACTTGATCACCTATTTTAAATTGGGACATATTTTAATTTTGTAGATACAAAAATAATGGTAATTTCCCAACTTGTAAATCAATTTGAAAATGCCCTTAGCAGCACTATGGATGGTTTTGAACTTCGAAAGGTATATGTTACCCTGCTATACCCGTAAATTCTTAGGTGTTGACTGCCCAGGATGTGGCCTGCAACGTGCTGTACTATTTTTACTGAAAGGCGAATTTACCGCAGCGTTCAACATATACCCCGCCATTTATCCCATGATACTGCTATTTACCTTTTTAGGGCTTACTAAAATCATTGATTTGAAGCACTCGAATACCATTACCATTGCCCTAATGGTAACCACTGTAGCGTTTATTATAACCAATTATATTTTAAAATTCATCTAACTAAACCTAACACATTATGGAACAACAAAAATTACCCAATGTCACCCTAATATTGGTCTTGGGAATCATTTCGATAGTGCTTTGCTGGTGCTACGGTATTTTAGGCCTTATTTTAAGTTTGATAGCCCTCATACTGGCGATGAACACCGCTAAAATTTATAAACTGAATCCTGAGGATTACACCAACTACTCAGCACTGAAAACCGCGAAAATTGTTGCCATCATCGGGCTAGCTTTGAATCTATTGTTCATAAGCTTCATGGTATGGTTCGTCTCTGTTTTGGGTTGGGACGTTCTTATGAGTCAAGACCAAGAATTGATACAGGAGCGTATGAATGATTTATTCAATAATTAGAAATGGAAAAATTACCTGGATCCAGTAACGCGCTTACTTTTGGAATTTTGTCGATTGTCCTCACCCTCTTTTGTTGTGGACCTTTTGGGGCGATTTTCAGTATATTAGGATTGAGCAATGCTAAAAAAGCAGAGCGGCTATATCTTGAGAATTCAAATAGCTATAGTGGTTATGAAAATGTGAGTACAGGAAAGATACTATCGTATATAGGTCTTGCCTTAGCGGTAATAATGCTCATATTGACCATTATCTATTTTGGCGTTATCATCGCCCTTTTAAGTGCCGGAGACTTTGATGACTTTTAAGAAACGTAATCTTTAAACCTGTTAATAAAAAAGGCTGTCTAAAATGACATTGTAAGAACCTACTGTAACCCCAGGCGCAGTCGAGATACAAGCAAAATCAAGACGTTAAAATTCTTGATTTAAGCCTATCTTAAGCCAGGTGAAAGGTTCGAACCGACGGCGGTACGGTCTTTATAGACAGCCTCTTTTCTACTACTTTTTAAATTCGTTCAAGGTTTTGATGATGATCGAAACGCAGTCCAAAAGCTCTTCTTTGGTCATGACCAATGGCGGTGCAAATCGAATAATGTTCCCGTGTGTCGGTTTGGCTAAAAGTCCGTTTTCCTTAAGGGCCATACAGATGTCCCAAGCCGTTGAACTATCTTCTGTATCATTGATGAGAATGGCATTTAACAATCCTTTACCACGTACGCTCTTCACCAAATCACAGGTAGGAATGAATGTATTGAGTTTCTCCCTAAAAAGACTTCCCAGTGCGTAGGCGTTCTCGGCCAATTCTTCGTCCTTAACAACGGCTAATGCTGCCATGCCTACAGCCGCCGCAATGGGATTTCCCCCAAAAGTGCTGCCATGGTTACCGGGCCGGATTACGCCCATAACGGCATCGTTTGCCAATACCGCTGAAACGGGGTATGCTCCGCCTGACAGGGCTTTGCCCAAGATTAAAATATCAGGTTTTGTTTCTGGGGTGCCGCTACAATGCTTGTCGACACAAGAGCAATTACCGCAGGTAGCCAATAAACGCCCAGTTCTGGCGATACCCGTTTGTACTTCGTCGGCAATAAAAAGTACATTGTATTTTTCACATAGGGCTTTAGCGCCACTAAGGTATCCCTCAGCAGGTACATAAACGCCCGCTTCGCCTTGTATAGGCTCTACCAAAAAGCCTGCAATATTGCTATTTGATTTTAAAACCTCTTCTAGCGCAGCTAGATCGTCGTAGGCTATTTTTATAAACCCATCGGTGTAAGGCCCGAAATTCTTTCGTGCCACCGGGTCGTTTGAAAATGAAATGATGGTTGTGGTACGCCCGTGAAAGTTATTCTCACAGACTACGATTTGCGCTGCATTCTCTTTAATGCCTTTCTTTTCATACGCCCATTTTCTACAAATTTTCAAAGCGGTCTCCACAGCCTCTGCCCCTGTGTTCATGGGCAAAAGCTTATCGAAATGGAAGGTTTCGGTAGCGTATTTTTCATACTTGCCTAACATGTCATTATAAAAAGCACGTGAGGTAAGGGTTAAAGTCTGGGCCTGTTCTGTCATCGCCCCCACAATTTTCGGGTGACAATGGCCCTGGTTTACGGCAGAATAGGCTGAAAGAAAATCATAGTATTTTTTTCCTTCAACGTCCCAAACGAACACCCCTTTCCCGCGACTTAAGACGACCGGCAAAGGATGGTAATTATGGGCTCCGTGTTTTTCCTCCAATGCGATCGCATCTTCAGAGGTGATGTTTTCTAAAACTGACATGATAAATTACTTTAAATAAAAACTTAGCAATTCCTTCTATACCTTTTTCCTTTCGTAATGCCGATAGGCATCGGGACGAAAATTCAGCGTAGGAGAGAAATCATCCCTGTAGCGTGACAAAAATACAAATTTACCGCTTAAAATTGCTGTTAATACTATCCATAACGTCGTTCTAAATTCGATGAAACCTATTATTTTTGCCCTATGCGAAAAAAGAATACCCGACAGCTATTTGAGAATGTGGAAGTGCTGGATGCCGCGGCAAAAGGCAAAACAATCGGTAAGGCACCCGACGGCCGTATACTATTTTTGACCAATACCGTGCCCGGTGATGTAGTTGATGTACAGACCACAAAAAAAAGAAAAGCTTATTTTGAAGGGGTAGCCACAACCTTTCATTCGTTATCGGATAAACGGGTAGATCCGGTGTGTCAACATTTCGG
>JBARCC010000188.1:0-5907 GCA_049793635.1 Maribacter sp.
AGTTCGGGCAGCTCATAATCCGTATCCCTAAATCCGAAACCAGAAACAGGAGAGATGACTGCCGCGGTACCGGCACCGAACATTTCTTTAAGGTTCCCGTTCTTTGCCGCTTCCACAACTTCCTTAACCGTAATTTTTCTGACCTCGGTCTTGATACCAAGATCTTTTGCGATATCTAAAATACTTTTACGGGTGATACCGTCGAGTATACGGTCGCTGATCGGTGCTGTCATCAAAGTGTCGTCGATACGTACA
Source organism: Maribacter sp. (assembly GCA_049793635.1). Taxonomy (GTDB): domain Bacteria; phylum Bacteroidota; class Bacteroidia; order Flavobacteriales; family Flavobacteriaceae; genus Maribacter. The sequence goes on from JBARCC010000188.1 coordinate 256, forward strand.
AAAATATTCATGGCACCCGCTTCCTCAATAAACTCGTGACTGGTATCATCTGTCCAAACCACTTGATTATAACCTTTGCTTATAGCCAATTGTGTGGGATAGAATTGTCCGGCATAATTACCTCCCGCCTTTGCAAAACCGACACCACCGTTAGCTGATCTTGAATATTTTTCTTCGATCAATACTTTTACCTTTCCTGAAAAGTAGGCTCCCGAGGGGGCGCTCGCAATGATGAATTTGTATTCGTTTGCCGGCGAAGCATGAAACCCATTGCCAGAAGCGAACATGAATGGCCTGATGTACAATGAACTGCCTTCTTGAGTGGGAATAAATGCTTTATCCAATTGAAGCAAAGTGGTAAGGCCTTCCATGAAATATTCTTCCGGAAGTTGGGGAATACACATGCGTTCGGCAGAAATATTAAAACGTTTGAAATTCTCTAAAGGTCTAAATAAGAAAACATCATCATTCTTGTCCTTGTACGCTTTCATTCCTTCGAAAATGGACTGGCCGTAATGAAAGATTTTGGAAGATGGATCCAGTGTTATCGGTTGATACGGAATAATTCTAGGGGTTTCCCACTTTCCGTTCCTGTAGGTACAATCTAACATGTGGTCAGAAAAAACTGAGCCAAAGGCTAAATTATTAAAATCCACCTGATCTATTTTTGAAGTTTTTACCTTCTCAATAACGATATCCTTGGTTTCTATGCTCATGAATTCCTTAACTTTATGGGAATAAAATTAAACAAATATCCTAATGGAGTCTTCTTTTTTAATTTAAAAATGACCAGTTTTGTGGACAAATCAACATTTTTGAGAGATATGAAACGTTTTAACATATTACTTGTGTTTTTATTTGGTTTATTAGGCTGCTACGGACAGCAACAAGACCGCCCTGCCCTCCAAAAATCACAGGAAGGTATTTTCTATGGTGACGCATTCGCGGTCGATGAGGTTGATATGAAGGACGCCGTTTGGGAGCGTTACAACACCATGTCGGCAACAGATACCATTGCCTTACGATTCAAGACCACGGTGAAAGAGGTGTGTAAGGTAAAAGGATGCTGGATGGTCGTCGAATTACCGGACGGGGAGCAGGCGATGGTGCGTTTTAAGGATTACGGGTTCTTCATGCCCTCGGATATTCCACAAAAAGAGGTGGTTTTGAACGGACTAGCCTTTGTAGAAGTAATGAGCGTTGAAGATCAACGGCACTATGCTACCGATGGCGGTAAAACGGCCGCGGAAATCGCAAAAATAAGTACCCCGAAACGTACCTACAGTTTTGAAGCTTCTGGGGTGTTAGTTCCGAACTAATTTGAAAAGAGAAATAATCACTACCGCCGATGGTTCGAAGACCATCCAGATTAAAGACTGGCAAGAACAATACCATTCCATACATGGTGCAATCCAAGAAGCATATCATGTATTTATCCATACTGGGTTAGCGCTTTTTCAGGATAGGGACCTTCACATTCTTGAAATAGGGTTCGGAACTGGCTTAAACGCATTCATCACACTATTAGAGACTGAAAAACGAAATTTGAACATTCATTATAAGGGGGTGGAGAAGTATCCGGTATCCATAGAGGAGTGGAATCAATTAGAGTATCCGACCGCATTGAAAGCCACCTCATATTCAAGATATTTTGAGAGCATGCACACCGCCGCATGGGATCAAAACATCCAAATATCTCCGAGATTTACACTTAGGAAAGAACAAAAAGATGTTAAGGAAATTGCACTTGTAGGGTGTATCGACCTTATTTATTTCGATGCTTTCGGTGCCCGGGTACAGCCAGAACTTTGGACCGAAGAAATTTTTCAGATGATGTATACGGCAATGAAACAAGATGGGTATCTGGTCACGTATGCCGCTAAGGGAAGTGTTCGACGTGCTATGCTGGAGGTTGGATTTTTGGTAGAACGTTTACCTGGGCCGCCAGGAAAACGGGAAATGCTTAGGGCAAAAAAACCATAAGTGGCCGTTGAAAGAATAGTATTCAATTAACCCTTAGGGTATAGGTCACTGCTTCGTACCAATGTTAAATCGAAATTAAAGTAGATGTCAAACCCTGTCAAAAGCAATATCTTTAAGGTATGAAAGTATTGATAACAGGTGCAACAGGTTTGGTAGGTAGCGAATTGGTCTCCCAATGTCACGAGAGTGGATACACCGTAAATTACTTGACCACCAGTAAAAATAAGGTAGCATCGGACCCAAATTACCGAGGGTATTTTTGGAACCCTGCTACAGGAGAAATTGACCAACAATGTTTGAACGGCGTTTCGGTAATTATCAATTTGGCCGGGGCGAGTATTTCCGAGCGATGGAACGAGGACTATAAGAAATTGGTCGTCAATAGTAGGATCAATTCCCTAGAGCTCTTGAAGAGAACGCTTCAAAATACTAAAAACCATTCGGTAACCTCCCTTATTTCAGCTTCTGCGATCGGGGTTTATCCGAATTCGGTAAGCAATTATTATACTGAGGAGCATACCGAGGTGGACGATAGTTTCTTGGGAAAGGTTGTTGAGCAGTGGGAAGCGAAAGTGGACGAATTTTCAGGGATGGGAATTCTGGTGTCCAAAGTGCGGATCGGCTTGGTAATGTCGAGCAAAGGGGGCGCACTGCCCGAAATGGCAAAGCCCATTAGATACTATGTGGGCGCTGCTTTCGGAAGCGGCGAACAATGGCAATCATGGATCCACATCGCTGATTTGGCAGGCATATTTCTGCACATCGCCAAATTTGGTTTAGAAGGTGTCTTTAATGGGGTTGCCCCAAATCCGGTCACCAATGCTAAACTGGTGAATGAAATCGCTAAAACCTTGGATAAGCCTCTTTTTCTCCCAAATATCCCAAAATTCGTTATGCAAGCGATTCTTGGTGAAATGTCATATATTTTATTCGCCAGCCAGCGGGTAAGCAGTAAAAAGATAGAGGAGGAGGGATACATTTTTAAGTATTCCAATATCTGTCAGGCCCTTGCGGCTATTTATGAAGCTGAGAGCGAATGTGCCGAACCAAATACAAAGATGACGAAGGAAATTGTTTCATGAAACATTTACCGAAACTATACGTAATGAAAATCCGCTTCTGGCGGATTTTTTTATAAACTCGTGTGACATTTTGACATTCTTAAAGAATTGGCAGTACTTTTGCCTGCCCTAAAAGGTACATTAATTAGAATACGATATGAGTGATACAGAAAACACCACAGACGATGATTTCTTTGACGATGAAGTCTTGAACGAAAATAGGAAAGAACAAGAATTGGATAATGAAATGCAAGAGGAAGAGCTGACGGAAGAACAGGAGCTCAGAAATGAACTTGCGAAGGAAAAGGATAAGTTTTTGAGGCTTTTCGCTGAATTTGAAAATTATAAAAGGCGTACCTCCAAAGAACGTATAGAATTGTTCAAAACCGCCGGTCAAGAGGTCATTGTTTCTTTGCTACCGGTCATGGACGATTTTGAAAGAGCCATGAAAGAGCTGGCGAAGTCAGAGGATAAGGAAGTATTTAAGGGAATCGAGTTGATCAATGTCAAGTTAAGGGAGACCTTGAAATCAAAAGGTTTGCAAGAGGTTGAGGTAAAAACCGGGGATGTCTTTGATGCGGAAATACATGAGGCTATCACCCAAATTCCTGCTCCGGAAAAGAAAATGAAAGGGAAGGTCATCGATGTAATCGAAAAAGGATTTTCGTTGGGTGATCGCATTATTCGGCATCCAAAAGTGGTAGTAGGCAATTAAAAAGAGGACATGAAGGAAGATTATTATGAAATTCTAGGCATTGGCAAAGGTGCCACTGCAGCAGAAATAAAAAAGGCATATCGAAAAAATGCGCTTCAGTACCATCCGGATAAAAATCCCGGTGATACCAAGGCAGAGGAAATGTTCAAAAAATCTGCTGAGGCCTACGAGGTTCTTAGTGATGCTGACAAAAAAGCCCGATATGACCAATTCGGCCACGCTGCGTTCGAAGGTGGCGGCGGTTTTGGCGGCGGGGGTATGAACATGGATGATATCTTCAGTCAGTTCGGGGATATTTTTGGAGGTGCTTTTGGCGGAGGCGGTTTTAGCGGCTTTGGCGGTGGCGGACAACGAAGGGCCAAAGGGAGTAATCTTCGCATTAGGGTAAAGCTCACCTTGGAAGAGGTTGCCAACGGTGTCGAGAAAAAAGTGAAGGTCCGCCGAAAGGTACAGGCAGAAGGGGTTACCTACAAAACGTGCACTACCTGCAACGGTAGGGGTCAGGTGACTAAAATACAGAATACCATTCTTGGGCGAATGCAAACCGCAGCGGTCTGTAGCGCCTGTGCGGGTAGCGGTCAACTACTTGACGGTAAGCCGAATGATGCGGATGCCCAAGGATTAAAAGTAACGGAGGAGACCGTATCGATCAATATACCTGCCGGCGTTGAAGAGGGAATGCAGTTGAAAGTTCCTAATAAAGGAAACGATGCCCCTGGAAATGGTGTGCCGGGGGATTTGTTGGTCGCTATAGAAACCCAAGAACATGAAACCTTGAAGCGTGAAGGGGATAATTTGCATTACGACCTGTATGTAAGTCTTTCAGATGCGGTATTGGGGACTTCAAAAGAAATAGATTCCGTAGGCGGTAAAGTGCGTATTAAGTTGGAGGCGGGTATCCAATCGGGTAAAATACTCAGACTGAGAGGAAAAGGAATCACAAGCTTGAACGGTTACGGTGCAGGGGACCTGTTGGTACATGTGAATGTCTGGACGCCGAAGGAACTGAATAAGGAACAAAAAGAATTCTTCGAGCGCATGCAGGGCAACGAAAATTTTGAACCTAAACCTGAAAAATCCGACAAGTCCTTTTTCGAAAAAGTTAAAGATATGTTCTCTTAGGCGCAAAATCTTTTGTTTTTAAAATAAAAACGTATATTTGAATTAATATTGGGAGACCAATATTAATTTTCTTTTTCATAGCAATTTTTTTCCCACCCTCAATTCAATTGAGGGTGGGTTTTGCTTTTTAAGGAAATTGTAATTCATGGGATAGGGCAATAGATAAAGGAATCACAAAGAATTTCCTTAATCAAAACAATTCATATCTTTGGATAAATGTGAATGCATGAATAATATTTTGGTAGCGGAAGGGGTAACCAAACAGTATGGTGACCATACAGCCTTAAAAAACCTTTCACTAGAGATTCCCGAAAATAGTATTTATGGTCTTTTAGGACCAAACGGTGCTGGGAAAACCACCCTAATTCGCATCATAAACCAGATTACCTATCCAGATCAAGGGGCGGTCTACTTCAAGGGCGAGCCTTTAAAACCAAAGCATATTTCGCAGATCGGTTACCTGCCCGAAGAGCGTGGCCTATATAAAAGCATGAAGGTCGGGGAACAAGCGTTATACTTAGCGCAGCTTAAGGGTCTCTCTAAAACGGATGCCAAAAAAAAGCTGAACTATTGGTTCGAGAAATTGGAAATTGGGGATTGGTGGAATAAAAAAATTCAGGAACTCTCAAAGGGTATGGCCCAAAAGATTCAATTTGTGGTCACGGTGCTTCATGAGCCTAAACTTTTAATTTTTGACGAGCCCTTCAGTGGCTTCGACCCGATCAATGCCAATCTGATTAAAGAACAGATTCTAGAGTTGAGGGATAAGGG
>JBARCC010000189.1:0-2531 GCA_049793635.1 Maribacter sp.
ACCAGATTACAGCGATTGATCAATCGATAACCGTCTATCCAATAATAAACGTTGTTCGCAGTAGTAGCGTCGTACGTTGCCGTGTAGGTAAGTTGGTAAAAAGTAGCCAAATTGACCGCATCTTCGCCCCTGTTGTCTCCCTGTTGTACGAAAGCGGCACCCCAAACATACCCTCTTCCCCCATTAGGATTTGTAGTATTATACTGGCCTATAGCAGCTGCATTGTACATCCCATTTATGGAACTCTCTATGAGTGAAGGTGTTGAGAACGCATCATCCAATGAAATATTATTTATTGGGGTCAAGTCTAAAACAGTTTCATCCGAACATGACACCATGTACATTCCAAGAAAGGATAAGATTAAAAATTTGAATCTATTTTTCATTTTGTAATAATTATAAATTAACGTTTAAACCTAAGGACAATATTTTCGCCCTTGGGGTTCCATTTAAATCTACACCACCTGTTTCCATTTCGGGATTAAGACCTTTGTAATCCGTGATGGTCAGTAAATTTTGCCCTTGTACAAAAAAGCGGATTGAATTTACTTTTAACCTTTCAGTTACCGAGGAAGGTAATGAATAGCCTAAAGAAATATTGTCAAGGCTAATGAAATCTCCTTTTTCGATAAACCTCGATGTCGCAATCCCGGTAAGGTTTGTAAATGTATTCGTACTAGCATAAAGTCTAGGCGTAATCCCATCACCTGGATTTTGTGGACTTTGCCATCTTCCTAATATCTCAGTACTGTTGTTGTTCAGGTTCTGGGTCAATAAATCTCTTCTTGTAGAATTGAATATTTCATTTCCACCGCTAAATCTGAACATAAAGCTAAAATCAAAATCTTTAATCGTAAACCTATTTATTACTGAACCGAAATATGTTGGATTGCTGTTCCCTAAAATAATTCTGTCATCTGAGGCACTTAATGAAGCAGATTCAGAAACATCTCCAGGATTGCTCGGATCGAATACGGCATAACTGTTCGTTTCTAAATTACCCTGCACCAATGATTCATCTGCTTTATAGTATACAGGATTTCCATTCTGTGGATTTACCCCCCAATACCGATAGCCGTACAACGAGTTTATTGCTTCCCCTTCTCTAATAATTAAATTTTGGTTGATGTTCACATCGGTAAACGATCCCCCTAAAATATCCTGACCATCAGGGATGCTGGTAACCGTATTCTCCGTCAAAGTAAGATTGGCAGAAATGTTCCAGCTAAAATCAGGTTTGTTGAACGCATTGTAGTTTAGAGAGAATTCGTAACCATCATTGACCATTGACCCAATATTTTGCTTTATTCTGCTATCGGGTACACCTAAAGATGCGGGTACCGGTACATCTAAAATAAGACCATCTGTATCGTTTTTAAAGTAATCAAAAGTTAAAGACAGTTTATTCTCAAAAAAACCGAAGTCAACACCAAAATCCGTCTTCTTACTGGTTTCCCATAATAATTGATCATTCCCAAATTGAGTGAATGCAATTCCGTTTAGTGCACCATATTGTGAAGCGGAAGTCAATCCTAGATAAGGATAACTACCGATTTCAGTATTCCCAACTTCTGAATAAGAACCTCTAATCTTAAATTCAGATATCGTAGATTTTAAACCGTCCCAGAACTCTTCATTGGCAATATTCCAACCTGCGGAATATCCCGAAAAGCTAGTCCATCTATTTTCCTCACTAAGTTTTGAAATACCATCACGCCTTATTGAAGCTTGTAGGAAATATTTTTGTTTGTAATTGTACGTCAACCTTCCTACATACGAGGATATACCGTTCTCAAAAACACTACCACCCGAAGTTTGCGTTCCAAAGGCTCCTGTCACTAAATTTCTATTATAAAATTCATCCAACAAATCCGTACCTACTCCAAAGAAAAATTCGTTGGTTTCCCTTTGATATTCCGCAACGGCAGTGGCCCCAATGTTATGGGCATCAGCCAAAGAAACGTTATAGTTCAGGATATTTTGAACGTTCCATCTTAAATCCTCCCCAGTCTCATTTTGTAACCTTCCATTAGAGCCCCTACCATCGCCATGTATAGGGCTCAAATACTGGAAACCTGAAATAATTCCATTATCGGCACTTGCCTGAAACCTGTAGTTCAACCCCTTAAGCAAATCCACAGAGGCAAAAGTGGTTACAATGGTCCTGTTAATTTTCGATTTGAACCTGTTGTTGGCCAGTACATAACCTATATTTGGGATATTATCTCCCACTGGATCTGTGTTTTCACCTCTTCCCACTACACTCCCATCAGGAGATAAGTTATAACCGGTAGGATTATTTGGGTCAAAAATGGAGGTGTTCGGCAACTGCCTGATAGCGTTAAATACATTTCCAGAGAGTGAATTTCTTCCCGTGTTCAAACCATTGTATTCCGTTCTGGTAACTGCAATGTTTCCTCCTATGGCTAACCACTTGTTTATATCATGCTCTACATTGGTTCTAACACTAAAGCGTTGCATGCTGTTTGCTACGGCCACCCCCTCTTGATCTGTATACCCCAATGATAGGT
>JBARCC010000190.1:0-7001 GCA_049793635.1 Maribacter sp.
GCACAGGGTAGTGCGATATCACATTTTACGTCCCAAGGCGTTTTTCCTTTATGGAATTCTGCGGATGCATATTTTTTAGTGTATTCCGAAATACGGCCTCGCTTATTATTTTTCAGGTCCATCACGAAAGCTAACTTGTCGTCATCAATACCATCCTTGTCGTAGATGTATCCATCGGAATCTGAAAGAGTGACCACTTTGGCGCCCAGCAAAATTGCTTTTTCCGCAGCATATTGTGCTACGTTTCCTGAACCTGAGATGACAACGTTCTTGCCTTTAAAAGTTTCATTTTTGGTTTTCAACATACTCTCCGCAAAATATACGGTGCCGTAACCTGTTGCCTCAGGACGAATTTTTGAGCCGCCCCAAGACAGACCTTTACCGGTTAGTACGCCGGTAAACTCGTTTCGTATCTTTTTGTACATTCCAAATAAGAATCCGATTTCTCGCGCACCCACGCCAATATCTCCAGCGGGTACATCTGTATTAGGCCCGATATGTCTGTTCAACTCTAACATAAACGCATGGCAAAACCGCATGACCTCATCATCTGACTTCCCTTTCGGATCAAAATCAGAACCCCCTTTACCACCGCCCATGGGCAGTGTGGTCAAGCTATTCTTGAATACCTGCTCGAACGCAAGAAATTTAAGAATACTTGCATTTACCGTTGGGTGAAAACGCAAACCCCCTTTGTATGGGCCTATCGCCGAATTCATTTGAATACGGTACCCACGGTTTACATGGATTTCACCATCATCATCTACCCAGGCTACCCTGAAGGACAATAAACGCTCTGGTTCGACCATTCGTAGAAGAATATTCTTACCATTATATATTTTGTGCTTTGCGATGTAAGGGATGACGGTTTCGGCAACTTCCTGTACCGCTTGAATGAATTCTGGTTCGTGACCGTTTCTAGCGGTAACCTCATCCATAAATGCTTTTATTTTATCTTCCATAAAGCTATTTGTAATTGACTAAATTATTGATTTGAAAATATAACGGTAAAATTATAGTATTTGTGTAATTATAACGCAAGTTTTTTTAAAATTCGACAACTTTTGTTGTTTTAGCAACAAAATGCGTTTTTCCTAAACGTGCGTATACTTTTATGCTACCCGATGGCCTGCTCCAAATCGGCTATAAGATCTTCCGCGTCTTCTATTCCTACACTAAGCCTTATCAAGGCATCCACAACACCGCTTTTTTCCCGTTCCTCTTTAGGGATACTCGCATGGGTCATACTGGCAGGATGCCCTGCTAGGCTTTCCACGCCTCCCAAAGATTCTGCCAGCGTAAAAACCTGTAAGCGTTCTACGATTTTGATCGCATTTTCATAGTTGCTGCCTTTGGGTATAAAAGAAATCATTCCTCCAAAATCGCGCATCTGTTCTTTTGCGACCGCATGATTTGGATGATCCGTAAAACCGGGCCAATACACTTTTTCGATCTTTGGATTACTCTTCAAATATTCGGCTATCGCACGCCCGTTTTCACAATGCCTTTGCATACGCACATGTAGCGTCTTTATTCCCCTCAAGACCAAGAAACTGTCCATGGGCCCGCAAACTGCACCGCTAGCGTTCTGTATCAAATAAAGTTTATCTGCCAGTACCTTGTCTTTTACGATCAAGGCACCGACTACGGTATCGCTATGACCTCCCAGATACTTTGTGGCGGAATGCATCACGATATCCGCTCCTAATTGCAAGGGCAATTGTAAATAAGGGGTCGCAAAGGTATTGTCGACCGCCAATAAAACCTTGTGCTGCTTGGCAAGCTTGGCCACCGCCTTAATATCGATAATATTCATCATCGGGTTGGTAGGGGTTTCAACCCAGATCAGTTTGGTATTCTCACTGATTTTCTCGCTAATGGCCGCTATTTCCTGCATACCTACAAAATGAAAAAGGATTCCGAATTTTTCGAAAATCGTTTTGAATATCCGATACGAACCGCCATAGAGGTCGTTCGTGGAAATCACCTCATCCCCAGGTTCCAACAATTTGATCACGGCATCGATGGCGGCAAGGCCGCTTCCAAACGCCAGGCCATACCTTCCGTCCTCGATACTGGCCAAAGCATTCTCAAGAGCGGTACGGGTCGGGTTTGCACTTCTGGAATACTCATATCCCTTATGGCCGCCAGGGGTAGTTTGGGCATAGGTCGAAGTCTGGTAGATAGGCGGCATCACCGCACCGTAAGCGGCATCGGGTTGTTGACCGCCATGAATGGTCTTGGTGTTGAACTTGTACGCTCTGGTGCCCATGTTTAACTATTTGGTACACAAATGTATCGTTATCTTTCGGGGAATACAATGAAGATGTATTTTTACGCAATTATCGAGATGTAAAGCTACTTCGTTTACACCGAAGTCAAACATGAATTTCTTTTGAATACCGGGTGGGCTTGCTCCGAGGTAGTCATTCTTAAAATATGCTATCGTTATGAACATAAGGCTTTTACCCTTTCTGCTGATTATCCTATGTTTTGGCTGTAAAAAAGAGGATACCCTCACCTTCGAGACTATCTCAATTTCGAATACAAGTTGTAAAACCTGCCCTTCCATAACGATTGAAATACCAAAATCGCTGGAAAACACACGAATAAGCGAGACCATTAATACTGCAATCAGGGAAGAGATCATAGCCCTTTTAAATTTCAACGAAGAAAATTCCGCCCAAGATATTGAGAGCGCTATGGAAGCCTTTGAGACGGAATATAAAGATTTGAAAGAAAAATTTTCAGGAGAATCTGTTCCATGGGAGGCCAAAGTCCTTGGTTTGGTTACATTTGAAAACCAGCACATACTCACCATTAAATTAAATGCGTACATCTACACGGGCGGGGCACATGGTTATGAGACCATACGGTTTCTCAATTTCGATAAAGTGACTGCCACCGAGCTGGAAAACGAGGAACTATTTACCGACTTTCAAGATTTTTTAGACTTTACGGAACGTCAATTTAGGGAGCAAGAAGGAATACCGGCAGAAACCGATATCAATAGCACCGGATTCATGTTCGATAGTGAACTTTTTTATCTACCTACCAATATAGGCTATACGGAAGCGGGCATTCAACTATTCTACGAGCCCTACGAAATTGCAGCGTATGCCGATGGTGCCAGCATTCTTATTTTACCGTATACGAAGGTAAACCCTTATCTAAGGCAACCCGTTTCTCCCTAGCGTACATGGTTGAGCAGTACAATGATGGCTCCCAAATGCAAACCTTCATGAAATAGATTAAAAGGAATGGCATCGTTAATGGTAGTCAAGGTGACCCTGGCGCTGGTGGTGTATTCATGGTACTCGCTAAATAATCCTCTTTTAAAATCTTCTTTAGTGCGCTCGATGGTGGAAACCAATACCGATTCGACCCATCTCATTTCGGCGTCTGAAGCGAAGCCGTCTGGGGTGGTTCCTTTTTTAAAGGTATCCACCATTTCTAACGGCACCTGCATTTCAAGACCGCTTAATTTATAACATAGCAACTGTTGCGTGACCACAGTATGGGCAATGTTCCAATAAATATTGTTATTGAATCCTTCAGGAATCTGAAGTAGTTTTTCTTTTGGGGTCTTTGTGAATATGGCAAGTAGATTCTTTCTATTCTGCAGGGTAAAATCGAGTATGTTTTTCAAAATAATATGGTTTTAGAACTTCCTAAAAATAAGGACAATAAATGGAATTGGGTTTTTTAGATGTAGAACGTTATTTTTGTTCTTGAACATCTATGCATTCTTTGGTTAATATAAACATATCTATGTTTATTTGTTCCTTCTAACTTTCATGTAGAATACCTTTTGATCGCCATCGTAATGGTGCCGAATAAAAACGTGTATCGATTCAACATAACATTTAAAATGAAAAAAGTATACCACTTAAGTTCCTGTTCCACCTGTCAACGCATCATCAATGAATTACAGCCCTTGACCGGGTTCGAACTACAGGATATAAAAGCAGACCCCATCACTGAAAAGCAACTTATGGAAATGTACGGGTTGGCAGGCGATTTTGAATCGTTGTTCAGCAGACGTGCAGTTTTATACAGGGAACGTGAATTAAAGGATAAAGACCTCAAGGAGACCGATATAAAAGCGCTCATTTTAGAACACTATACTTTTTTAAAACGACCCGTACTTATCGTTGAGGATGAAATTTTCATTGGGAACAGCAAGAAATCGGTAGCTGCGGCAAAGAAGGCCATTCATTCGTGAACAGGCGATTTCTAGCAATCGTAGCAGCCATTGGCGCAACCACCATCTACGGCCTAAACCACACCATTGCAAAAGGGGTGATGCCGCAATACGTGCAGCCCTTTGGGTTTATCATATTGCGGGTGCTGGGAGCTGCCTTTTTATTTTGGCTCATTTCTCCGTTGGGACCCAAAGAACGTATAGAGCGGAAAGATTACCTGCGTATGGTGGTCTGTGCTTTCTTGGGCATGGGACTGAACATGTTGGTATTCTTCAAAGGCCTTTCCCTTTCCACCCCCATCAACAGCTCGGTGTTGATCACGACAACACCGATCGTGGTGCTCGTGCTATCTGCCGTCATGTTAAAGGAAAGGATATCGGGCAGAAAAGTAGTAGGTATCGGTGTAGGTCTTATAGGAGCTTTAGGGTTGATTCTTTTTGGTTCTGAAATACGGCAAGATGCCCCAAATATTCCGTTAGGCAATTTTCTAATATTCCTGAATTCTATCTTCTACGGGTCTTATCTGGTCGTGGTGAAGACATTGATTACCAAATACCACCCCTTTACTTTTATGAAATGGTTGTTTAGTTTGGGGCTACTGATCTGTTTGCCCTTCGGGTACAAGGAGTTTATGGACATCCCGTGGACCACCTTGCCTCTCGAAGCCTATTGGGGCATTGCATTTGTCATCTTAGGAACCACGTTCTGCACCTATCTCTTCAATATTTTTGCATTGACCCAATTGAAGGCCTCCACCCTAAGCGCCTTTGTTTATGTTCAACCCTTGGTTGGCATTGGCTACGCCATACTCACAGGGCAAGATCACCTTACGTTCATAAAAATCATAGCTGCGAGTCTTGTCCTTATAGGGGTCTATCTCGCAAGTAGAAGGTCGTACAGCACAAAACCTTGAGATTCACAAAACAATCCTTAACGTGCCTAAAAATGGGATTTTTTAGTGTTTTCAAGATGAACGAGTATAGCATTTACCGCCAACTTTTCATCTCTTTGGTGCATGGCAGAAACGATATTCAAATGCTCCTGTAGAATTAAATGCAATGGTCTTACCAGACCTATGAGGTCCATATAGGGCAATATTTTGGCAACCTTGAACAGTTCATACAATTTTCGATTGCCACAATGCTTCGCAATGTATTCATGAAAATGTTTATCAATCTTGTGAAATACATACCTGTTCTGCGGTCCTTTTTCAAAAGGCACCAACAAGCTCCTCAAATCATCTATCTTCGATTGTGAAGCGTGTAATGTAAATAATTTTACGGTCATGGTTTCCAACGCCATTCTACATTCGAATAGTTCGGAGATATCCTGTTCGCTAAGTTCACGGACCGTTAGCCCGGTATCGGATAACGGTATTAAAAGCGATTCTTCCTGTAATTGTTGCAACACGATGGGCAGCACGGTTTCCTCGATATTCAAGGTATGGGATAGCCTTTGTTGGGTAATCATTTCCCCAGGCATCAATTTCTTGGTGATAATCAACTTTTTGATTTTCCCGTAGGTTTCTTGAAATACTTCTTCGAGGTGGCTGACCATTTCGTAAATATACTTAAAAGCTTTTGTGAAATTCTAATCGTTGAGCCTTTAACGTTCTCTTTTTGAACATTTTTCTACTCGACTACTACGATAAGGCTAGAGATGCTCGGGCACTCTGGCAAACTTTCGGGTATCCGCTTTGGTCAATACCCTAAAATCTTTCGACTTTTCTACACCACTGAACGTTTTCAACATTTCATTCGTGAGCCCGGTTAATCTTCTCGTCTTTAAATCCATCCATGCGCCCATCATTTCACATCTTGCAAAGTTTTCTCCTTTATGATTATAAAAATTATGGTGAAATTCGTAAAACATGGCATCCTCGCTCATGCCTATAATTTCCATGGATACTTTTATGGGTTTGCCTGGCAAAGCTTCTTTAAAGTAATACATATGCTCATAAAATACGATTGGGCCTATCTCGTTTTGCGCCATTGAGCGATGATCGAACCCAAGTTCCATCAAAAATGCCATACGGGTGTGACTCACATAATCGATATATGCCACGTTAGATAAATGACGGTTGGCATCCACATCGCTCCATCGTATTTCAAAATCCTTTAGGTACATCCTGTATATTTTTGTTATGCATGCATACTACTCGCTAAAAATAACATAGTTTTGAAACAAAGGGAACAAAGCCTTGGCTTTTTTCTCATTATTTTTAGCATCCATTTTAAACCTAGATAGTATGTCAAACAGACCCGACTTCATAAAAGATTTAGCGTTACCCGCCATTGCTGCGCCCATGTTCCTGATTTCAGGGCCCCAGTTGGTCATCGAATGCTGTAAAAATGGGATAGTAGGCACCTTTCCTGCCCTTAACCAACGTACTAGCGAAGGTTTTGAGGAATGGTTGGTGGAAATTAAATCTGCCTTAAAAGATTTTGAAGAAGAGACGGGCAACAAAGCAGCGCCCTTTGGGGTCAACCTTATCGTTCATCCGACCAACCCTAGGTTAGAGGCAGATGTAAAAATCTGTGTAAAACATAAAGTACCCCTTATTATCACCTCGCTAGGTGCGGTTTCACAAGTGGTCGATGCCATTCACAGTTATGGTGGTCTTGTTTTTCACGATATCATTAAAAAGCGCCATGCCGAAAAAGCGGCGGAAGCTGGTGTGGACGGACTTATTCTTGTTGCAGCCGGAGCTGGCGGTCATGCAGGGACCATCAACCCGATGACCTTAGTGGCAGAAATCAAATCGTTTTTTCACAAGACCATTATCCTGTCCGGATG
>JBARCC010000191.1:0-1728 GCA_049793635.1 Maribacter sp.
CTCGTATACTTGCCAATTTTCCTTGTTTCAATGAATTCAGTTTCAAATCCTCAAGTACATTTACAGCTTCCTCAACATATACATCCTTGGCTAAATTTTTATGCCATCTGTCCCGCTTTTCCTGCAGCACTGTGTCTTTAGCGAACAATTGCTCTTCGTAACCGAGGGACTTGAACGTAAGTTTAGAATCGTACTCCGTTAATTTTTTGAAATAATCCGACTGTTCTTTGTCCTTTTCCTTTTCTTCCTTGTAAGTACTATAATTCAAGGATATTTCGGTTTCGTCCTGCTCCGCCTTCAGCCACTTTGCATTCTCCTCGATCAGCTTGATCTGAACGTTGTCGGCCATCCTTTTCTTACTACTGGCAATGGTATTTTCGTAATCGATATACCCGTCCCATATTTTGTAATCAGCAGGTGTAATCTTATCCCACCCTAATGGATTTGATTGGTCTCTCTCGCCCAAGTCGATATAGCTGTAACGGTCTGGAACGACAATATCACTTTTCACCCCTTCTAACTGGGTAGAACCTCCGTTGATCCTATAGAATTTTTGAGTAGTGATCTTTATCGCACCTAAGTCGCCATGTTCGTTGCTTCGTAACATGGTATTTAAAGGGATTACATTCTGCACTGTACCTTTCCCAAAGGTTTGTTTGCTACCGATTACCACCGCTCTTTTGTAGTCTTGCATGGCCGCTGCCAAAATTTCCGAAGCCGATGCCGATAGTTCGTTTACAAGAATAACCAAAGGACCATCCCATTGTATGCGTTCATCCTTATCGTCGTACACATCCTTGTTCTTATCCTTAGAGCGTACTTGAACAATAGGTCCGTCTTTAATGAAAAGTCCTGCCATTTCCACTACCGTCTTCAATGAACCCCCGCCGTTGTCACGCAGGTCTAAAATTAATCCTTCGACCCCTTCTTCCTTCAAGCGATCTACTTCCTTGGCTACATCGGTTGCAGCATTTCTTTCGCTGTAGTCATTAAAGTCTACATAGAATTTTGGGAGATTTATAATGCCGAACTTCTCATCTCCTCTAAAGATAGACGCCGATTTAGCATATGATTCTTCCAATTCCACGACATCCCGGGTCAGGGAAACCTCCTCCAAAGAACCGTCCACTTTACGAACCGTAAGGTCCACCACCGTACCTTGGGCACCTTTAATCAATTTTATAGCATCGTCTAAACGCATGCCCACGATATTTATGGGTTCTCCACCATTCTGACCTACTTTGATAATTTCATCACCTACTTCTAAACGTTGGTCGCTCCATACCGGACCTCCTGAAATAATCTCTACAATTTTCGCTCCTTCGGCCCTCTTCTGCAATCTCGCCCCGATACCTTCAAATTTACCGGACATGCTCGTATCGAATTTCTCCTTTTCCTCTGGGGCAAAATAGAACGTGTGGGGATCAAATTCGTCTACAATGGTATTAATGTATTGCACGAACCAGTCTTTACGCTCTAGGTCATCTACAAAATCGAAAAATTCGTTTAATGTAGCTTCAGTCGATTCACGCGCTTCTTTTTCGGCCTCTTCGGGCGTATGGGCGTCATGGTCATGTTCGTCATCGATATCAACGTTTTCCAATTCCGTGACTACCTCCCCATTTTTATATTTTTTTGAGCTTACCACTTCCTTTTCCATGTGGGAAATTTTGGAATCATAAGTACCCAAGGTAGCATACTTTAGTTGCTTTCTCCAACGCTCCTTTA
>JBARCC010000192.1:0-2456 GCA_049793635.1 Maribacter sp.
GATTCCCAGACCGGAGACGGAGGAATTGGTGCGATGGGTATTGGAGGACACATCTTCGTTGCCAAAGAATGTTTCGATTTTGGATTTGGGGACAGGTAGTGGCTGTATTTCGATATCCTTGGCAAAAAATTTGCCCGAAGCAAAAATTAGGGCATTGGACATTTCATCCGAAGCGTTAAAGGTGGCAAAGCAGAATGCCGAAACGCATAATGTCCACATAGAATTTATAGAAGCAGATCTATTGAACTTAAACTTGAAACTTGAACTTGATTGCATCGTCTCCAACCCGCCCTACGTCAGGGAGTTGGAAAAGATAGAGATGCAGGCCAACGTGGTGGACCACGAACCGGCCATTGCGCTATTCGTACCCGATGAAGACCCCTTGAAATTTTATTCTGCTATTGTAAAATTTGCATCGGCCTGTTTAAAACCAAAAGGGAGTTTATATTTGGAGATCAATCAATATCTAGGAACGGAAATGATTGCGCTGCTTAGGACCAACCGGTTTACGGATATCGAATTACGGAAAGACATGTACGGGAACGACCGTATGTTAAAAGGAATCAAGTCATGAAGAGTTGTGTGGTTTTTTGCGGGAGTAGCAGTGGTTCAAAACCCGAATATGGGGAACAAGCGTATGGGTTAGGGAAAACCTTGGCCCAAAAGAATATTACATTGGTGTATGGTGGGGCCAAAATCGGAATCATGGGGAAAGTAGCCCAAGGCGCACTTGAGGAAAATGGAACTGTCATCGGCGTAATTCCCAAATTCCTCATGAAAAAAGAAGTCTTTCATGAGACCCTTTCAGAATTGATCATTACCGAAAACATGCACGAACGAAAGCTGAAAATGCACGAACTTTCGGAGGGCATTCTCATGCTGCCCGGTGGTTTTGGTACGTTGGAGGAATTGTTTGAAATGCTGACCTGGTCACAATTAGGGTTGCACCCATACCCGATCGCTATTTTGAATACGGACGGATTTTATGATCCACTGCTAGAAATGATGCAGAAAATGGTAGACCATGGTTTTGTGAAAGTAGCGAATCTACAAACGATTTTGGTAGACACCGACATCGAAGTTTTATTGGAAAAAATGGAGAACTACCAACCGTTACCCGCTCCAAAATGGATAACTAAAGAACAATATTAAGAAGATGAAAGGGAGAATAGAGGCACTGAGAGCAGCGTTGCGCGAACATAATTATAACTATTATGTATTGGATAATCCTACGATATCCGATTTTGAATTTGACCTTAAACTTGCCGAATTACAGGAGCTGGAAGCCAAATATCCCGAGTTTTATGATGCCAGTTCGCCCACCCTTAGGGTTGGGGGTATGATTACAAAGAATTTTGACACCGTCGTGCACGAACACCGTATGTACTCGTTGGATAATTCCTATTCCAAGGAAGATTTGGAGGATTGGGAAAAGCGTATTCAGCGTAATCTTGGAGATGTGCCTGTGCAGTTTACCTGCGAGTTAAAATACGACGGCGCATCCATCAGCATCAGCTATGAACATGGAAAATTGGTAAAAGCGGTGACCCGTGGCGATGGTATACAGGGCGATGATGTGACCAATAATATAAAGACGATAAAGTCCGTTCCACTGCAATTGAAAGGGGAGTATCCCGCCAAGTTTGATATCCGCGGGGAGATCGTGTTGCCTTTTGATGGTTTTCTGAAAATGAACGAAGAGCGTATCGCCAATGGAGAGGAACCGTATATGAACCCTAGGAATACGGCTTCCGGCAGCTTAAAATTACAGGATAGTAGTGTGGTGGCGCAGCGGCCGCTCGAATGCCTGTTATACAGCATCGTGGGACAGGACCTCAATCTCGAGACCCAATACCAGATGCTGGAAAAGGCACGGGAACTGGGTTTTAAGGTGCCGGATGCCGCCAAGCTTTGTAATTCTACGGAAGAAGTAATGGCTTTTGTGGAAGAATGGGACGTCAAGCGGCACGACTTGCCTTACGAAACCGATGGTGTTGTGGTTAAAGTGAACAGTCTACAGCATCAAGAGGAGCTCGGGTTCACGGCCAAGGCACCACGTTGGGCCATGGCGTACAAATTTAAGGCAGAACAGGTATTCACCACCTTGAAAGAAATCAGCTACCAAGTTGGGCGCACAGGGGCCATTACACCCGTGGCGAACCTTGAACCTGTATTATTGGCGGGTACAACGGTAAAAAGGGCATCCCTTCACAATGCGGATCAAATCGAGAAATTGGATATTCGGGTGGGCGATACGGTTTTTGTGGAAAAGGGAGGAGAGATCATTCCCAAGATTCTCGCAGTCGAATTTACAAAAAGACCAGTGGATTCAGAACCCACATCGTACATTGAACAGTGTCCGGAATGTGAAACACCACTCGTACGTACCGAAGGTGATGCTAAACACTACTGCCCCAATGCATATGGCTGCCCGCCACAGATTACCGGGCGTATCC
>JBARCC010000193.1:0-4251 GCA_049793635.1 Maribacter sp.
ACCTGGATCTGATCCATTGAAATGGAAAGCTCATCGGCCGCCAATTGAGCCATCCCGGTAAAGGTACCCTGCCCCATCTCTACCTTTGGGGAATGTAAAATAATGGTATTCTCGGAGGTGACCTCGAACCAAAGCATAGGCTTGTCGATATTGTCGACATACGGTACTTCCATAGTACTGGTCAATCCCAGTAATTCTCTGCGGATGCTATTTCTAAAAATATAGGTACCCACCGCAAGAACACCAATGGTTCCCAATCCGCCCCTTACTAAAAATGCACGCCTAGAAACACCGCTTGACCCCTTGTTACCGTCACCCATTATTCATTCCTTTTTTAGTACTATCGGATTCATTTTTCACCATCATCGCAGAAGCCTTGTGTATCGCCTTACGCATTCGGTAATAGGTACCGCACCGACATATATTGATAATGTTGTTATCGATATCCTCATCGGTAGGACTTGGTATTTTATGTAAAAGTGCCGCAGTGGCCATCATGAACCCAGGTTGGCAGTAGCCACATTGCGGAACGATTTCATCTACCCATGCCTGCTGAACGGGATGGGGACGATTACGGTCCCCCAAACCTTCGATGGTGGTAATCTCTTTTCCTTCGGCGAACTTTACCGCATACGAACAGGAGCGCACCGCTTCACCGTCTACATGTAAGGTACAGGCGCCACAGGCCGCTTTTCCGCAGCCATATTTCGTACCCTTGAGATCGAGTATATCTCGAATTACCCAAAGTAACGGGGTGTTTTCATCGGCCAACGTCACCCTTTCCAAAGTTCCATTTACCGTAAAGGATATTTCCATAGTCTCTACTTATTTAGTGGGGATTTCAGCTCCATTATCGAACCAATACCTAACGGCAACCTTAAAATCCTCCTTCGATACCGGTGGTAATTCCCGCTCTTTTCCGTTAGCATCTATACCGGGTTCCCAAGCCCAAAGCACCAATTCGTCGGCGGTCATATGCTCTACCAATTCTTCGTGGGTTCTATTGCCGTTCATTGTTTTATCTAGCATACGCCCTGCAATTTGGGCTCTGGTCAACCCTTCCCAACCCATGGAGGCAGGAGCCAAGGCCCAATGTGGGGCTCCAGGAACCCCAGAATATACATTGTTTTCGGACTGATGGCAGGTATTGCAATTTGTAGCCGCAAACCCTTCATCGTCCTCTCCACCGGCCAATCCGAAATAATGCGGATGTCGGTCATCGCCCTGTTTGGGAATATTATCCGTTGGGTGGCAATTCATACAGCGCTGATGTACGAGTACGTCCATCATTTTGTGATATGCTTCCTCAGGTGTAGTTGGTTCAAACTTTAGCGTAACCGGTAAATACTCGGTAATGGTAGGTTTGTTTTCTACCGCGAACATTACACCCACTAGCAGAATAAAACATAAAATGTGTGGTATTTTGAATTTCATTGCGTCTTTTCCTAAATAGAATGAACTTTAGAACTTCTCTTAAGGTACTGATTAATCACCAATCTTGCATACCCAATAATCAAAAATCCCACTACTACATTATGATTTATATACCTCTATCAACGAGGTAAAAAAACCTCCGCCATCATACAGCGGGCACTTCCACCGCCGCAGGTCTCAATGGTGGTCAATGAACTGTGTAAAATAGCACAATGGCTTTCTATCCTGTTGATTTGCTCAGGGTCGAGACTTTCATAAGCAGCAGTACTCATCACCATGAATCTTTGTTCATTATCTCCCAACACTTGAAGCATATTACCCGCAAAATGATGCATTTGCTTTTCGCTGATCTTAATGATTTCCCTGCCATCCTTTTTTAGATGGTCCAACACGTTTTTACGTTCTTTTTTATCATCTATGGTATCAGGACAGATTACCGCAAAATCCTCCGCTAAGGCCATCATCACATTCGTATGGTAAATCGGCATCCGTTTACCGTCCACCGATTGGTTCGCCGTAAAAATGACGGGAAAGCAATCGAAATCTTCACAAAACTCTATGAACAGACCTTCATCCGCCCTTTCGGACAAGGCACAGTATGCTTTCCCGTTGACCCTATCCATGAGGATGCTTCCCGTACCTTCCAAAAACACCCCTTCCTTTTCAGCTTCCGTATAATCGATTACGCTTTCAATCTTGAAGCCATTTTCTTCTAAAATTTCCAAAATATCTTCCCTTCGCTCATTCCGTCTATTTTCGGCGAACATGGGATAGATACCCACCGTACCATTGGCATGAAAAGAAATCCAATTATTCGGAAAGATGCTATCGGGGGTATCGGTATCAGTGGTATCATCGATGACGATTACGTTGACCCCATTATTTTTTAATACGGATACAAACGCATCAAACTCTTCTTGCGCCTTTTTATTTATGGAATGGTTTTTCAAATCGATATCCTCCATGAAATAATTGTTCACAGCGGTCTGTTCGTTCATCCTAAACGAAACCGGACGGATCATGACTATGGTATTTGTTATTTGCATTAACAGGTATGGGTTATGTTCATTATTGTTAGTATCAATCCTCTATTTATTCCCGTATAAGTGGCAGGGTACTGCAACGTAAAAGCCCTTCTTGTTTAGAAATTTCCGCATACGGTATTTCTTCCACGGTAAAACCTTGGTCCCGCAACCATTGGTTCAATCGTGTAAAGTTTCGCTCCGAGACGATGACTTCGGGCGAAATGGAAAACACGTTACTGAACATACGGTACATCTCCATTGCGGTAATCTCGAATATATTCTCTTTACCAAAAAAATCTACCAACCACTGGTACTCTTCCTCGATCAAAAAACCATTTCTATGTAGAATCGCCTTTCCTTTTCCCAAAGGCTGAAAACAACAATCCAAGTGAAGTGCATTATCTATCGCGCTAGTGTTCGACTTTCGGAGTTCGAACGATTTTACTTTTTTATGAGGAAACTGCTTTTTCAAATATTCGACAGCGGCTTTGTTGGTGCGTGCCGTAATGTAATCAGGATAATCTGCAGCCGTATACGTCCCCACAAAAATATACTCGTTCCAGGGCATTACATCACCCCCTTCTACATGGACCTCTGCCGGGGGTCTAAGGATTTGACTATTTTCAATTTTATCGAGCACATGTAAGATGGCATCCAGCTCTTTCTCACGTTCTGGTAAAATGTTCGCCATGATCAATTTATCCTCGATCACGAAGGCAATATCCCTAGAGAAAATTTGATTACAGTGTTCCAAAATTTCGGGTCGGTATACTTTTACGTCATATTTTTTAAAAACGGCGTTGAAGGCTTCCATTTCCTTGACCATGTCAGCTTCTACCGGATATGTTCCCGCTAAAATATGCTCCAACGATTTAGGGTCGTATGCCTCCTCTGGTTTAGGAATGGGACCAGAACTTTTTGCTCTTCCCAAAACGACTTCCTTTAATCTAGAAATCTCGTCATTTATATGTAATTGTAGCATCGTTCTGTTTTTAGTTTTTCAAAAGTGAAAGGTTGACTACAAAAAAAGCCCTTTTATAATTAAAAGAGCTTTCTTGTTTTTTTTATAACGGTAGCAATCTACCTCTTGTCGAGTTCGACAAAAGACCTTCGCTGTTCCCCAATATATACCTGTCTCGGCCTACCGATGGGTTCGCCGTTCAATCGCATTTCCCGCCATTGGGCGATCCACCCTGGCAACCTACCCAATGCGAACATTACCGTGAACATTTCTGTAGGTATCCCCAATGCCCTATAAATGATGCCTGAATAAAAATCAACATTCGGATACAGTTTCCTGTCGACGAAATACTCATCCTCCAATGCTTCTTTTGCAAGACCTTTGGCAATTTCCAATATCGGGTCTTTAATACCCAAGTCGTTAAGTACATCTTCCGCAGCCGCTTTAATAATCTTCGCCCTTGGATCAAAGTTTTTATAAACCCTATGCCCGAAGCCCATTAATCTAAACGGATCTTCTTTATCCTTGGCTTTTGCCATGTATTTTTTAGTGTCACCACCATCTGCCTCGATGGCTTCCAACATTTCAAGAACCGCTTGGTTTGCACCACCATGCAATGGGCCCCATAGGGCGGATATACCGGCGGATAGTGAAGCAAATAATCCTGCATGAGAGGACCCTACGATACGAACCGTTGAAGTTGAACAATTCTGCTCATGATCGGCATGTAGAATCAATAATTGATCAAGCGCATCGATTACTATTTTATTTCTTTTATACTCTTGGCTCGGTCGTTTAAACATCATTTTATGTATGTTCTCGACATAACCC
>JBARCC010000194.1:0-1515 GCA_049793635.1 Maribacter sp.
CGTCAGCACTTCGTTGCATCTGGTCTACCTTAATATGGTTAATGACAAAATTAGCTTCCAGCATTTCCCTGGTTTCTTTGGAAAGATTGGTCATCACCTCAAATGCGTATGCCGATTTCTGCCACAACCACTCATACACTTGGTTGCCCCTGAACGCTTTATCGCCATGGGATACAAAAAAGTCCCTCAGCTGCTCACGCGTCAATGCCCGGATGTCTTTTTTCTTTTTTTCTTCCATCTTGTTAAAGGTACTGATTAAGGTAATCCTTATAAAAAACCCGCTTTATCAATAGTTTGAAAAAGCGGGTCTTCTACATTTGGGTCCTACTGAAAGGAATTGGAGCTTATCGTAATATCAACATGGCATCACCATACGAATAGAACTTATAGCCTTCCATTATCGCTTCTTTATATGCTTTGTTCATCAAATCATGTCCCATAAATGCCGATACCATCATCAACAGCGTTGATTTCGGTAAATGGAAGTTTGTCACCATCGCATTGGCAAGGCTGAATTCGTAGGGAGGGAAAATAAATTTATTGGTCCAGCCCTCAAAAGTGTTCAAGGTATGTTTTGAAGAAACCGCACTTTCCAAACCGCGCATGGCCGTGGTACCGACCGCACAAATACGGCGTTTTTGAAGTTTGGCATTGTTAACAATCGTGGTCGCTTTTTCTTCGATGAACAACTCCTCGCTATCCATCTTATGCTTTGAAAGATCTTCGACCTCCACAGGGTTAAAGGTTCCAAGACCTACGTGCAGGGTCAATTCAGCGAAGTCGATCCCTTTGATCTCTAACCTTTTAAGAAGGTGTTTTGAAAAGTGTAAGCCCGCCGTTGGGGCGGCAACCGCGCCTTCATGCTTTGCATAAATGGTCTGGTAGCGTTGCTCATCCTCAGGTTCGACCTCCCTTTTAATATATTTAGGCAGCGGAGTCTCGCCAAGTTCCCTTAGTTTTCTCCTAAAATCGACATAGGCTCCATCGTATAAAAAACGTAATGTCCTTCCCCTAGAGGTCGTGTTATCGATGACCTCGGCGACCAAGGTTTCGTCGTCCCCGAAGTACAATTTGTTACCGATACGTATTTTTCGCGCAGGATCGACCAAAACATCCCATAAACGCTGTTCTTCATTTAATTCACGCAATAAGAATACTTCAATTCTAGCTCCCGTTTTTTCCTTGTTCCCGTATAAACGGGCAGGAAATACCTTGGTATTGTTCAATACCATGACATCCCCTTCATCAAAATAATCGATCATGTCCTTGAACATTTTATGCTCAATTTTACCGGTCTTGGTATGTACGACCATTAATTTGGACTCATCCCTATTTTCGGAGGGATGCTCTGCCAATAATTCATCGGGAAGCTCAAAACTAAAGTTGGATAATTTCATATAGCTACTTTTTTAGTACAGCAATTTGCGGGTGCAAATATACGCTCTGCGGATAGGCCTTGTCAAGTAAATCCTTAATTATAATTCCTTTATGGTAAAATGAAGCTGTTTTAGGTCC
>JBARCC010000195.1:0-2970 GCA_049793635.1 Maribacter sp.
GCCGCACGATGGGGGCGGATGGAAAAGTGTCTACCGTGTTGAAAATTCAGAGGAGCTTTTTAAAGCACATGAAGAAACGGAGCAGTTGGTCATGATGTTGCAGGAAGAAATCGTTTTTGACGATTATTTTCGAGTGTATTGCTTAGGCCAGAAATATGTGCATATTATGCCTTACGATCCTAGAAAACCGTTCCATGAGCGCTACAATAGCGAAATTAAGGCGACAGGGGAAACAAGCAAAAAATTATTGAAGACGGTTCACGACTATACGTTGAAACTGAACCAAGCGCTGGGATACGATTTTAATACGGTCGAATTTGCCGTTCGTGATGGCGTGCCGTATGCCATCGACTTTTGTAACCCTGCACCAGATGCCGATATACACAGTGTGGGCCAAGAGAATTTTAATTGGATCGTAGAACACTCCGCTAAGTATGCGATAGAGAAAGCTAAAGCGCATAAACCAAAGCAAAACAATACCTCTTGGGGAGGATTTGTTAGAAATGCTGTAGCCTCGCCCGTAAAAAAGGCTGGCAACGTAAATTTAAAGACTGCGGCAGAGGCCAAGAAAACGGCAGTGAAGTCGACAGTTGCGAAAAAAAGCGCGCCCAAAGCGGGAGCTTCCAAAAAACCTGCTGCACCAAAGAAGAGTACGGTAGCTTCAAAAGATGCCCCACCAAAGAAAACTCCTGCAAAAAAGACGACAGCAGTTAAAAAAACTCCCTCCAAGTCAAAACCGATGCCTAAAAAGTGAAAATGGGAGTGAGGACATTAATTAAAAATTAAAGTTGAGACATGCATAAATTTACCCTGGGCATTGAGGAAGAATTTCAAATTCTGGATAACGATACGTACCGTTTGCGTTCGCAGATGTCGAAAATTATAGATGACGGTAAGGTATTTCTTCAAGAACGTATTAAGGAAGAAATGCATCAGTCCATGGTAGAAATGGGCACCAATGTCTGTGAAAATATTCATCAGGTAAGGGATGAGGTCTCCTATCTACGACAACAAATCATAAAACTGGCGGATGATGAGGGGTTAAAGGTCGCCGCTGCGGGCACGCACCCGTTCTCGGAGTGGAACGATCAATTGATCACTCCTAACCCCAGGTATGAGGCCATCATCGACGAAATGGCCGATGTAGCCAGAGGAAACCTTATTTTCGGGATGCATGTGCATGTATGCATTCCCAGTCGGGAGGAAGGGCTTGAAATATTGAACACCGTACGTTATTTTTTACCGCACCTGTACGCCTTATCGACCAATTCACCATTTTGGGAAGGGCGTAATACCGGGTTCAAATCGTATCGTAGTAAAGTGTTCGATAAATTCCCGAGAACAGGAATTCCCCCATTTTTTGCAAGTGTTGCCGAGTACGACAAATTCGTCGATATTTTGGTAAAGACAAATTGTTTGGACAACAGTAAAAAAATATGGTGGGACATTCGGTTACACCCTCACTATCCTACGATAGAATTTAGGATTTGTGACGTGGTCATGACCGTTGACGAGGTAACCTGTATCGCGGCATTAATGCAATGCTTAGTGGCCAAATTATATAAAATGAACCGTAAAAACCAGACGTTCAAAAATTATAGACGTTTGTTGTTGAATGAAAATAAATGGAGAGCGGCCCGGTGGGGTATAGAGTCTAAACTAATCGATTTTGGAAAAGAGGAGGAAGTCCCCTTCGCCAAACTGATCAATGAGTTACTCGATTTCATAGACGATGTGGTCGATGAATTGGATTGCCGTACAGAAGTAAATTATGTCTATCAAATGTTGGAGCAAGGTTCTGGGGCAGATCGACAGTTAAAGGTGTATAAAGAGACCGGTAATTTAGAGGATGTGGCCAAGTATATCGTTTCACAGACAAAAAAGGGACTTTGACCTAATACCAAACGGAATGCTATAATTTTCCGTTTTTTGCTGCACGAACTAAAAATTGATAAAAGAAATGTACAGTATAGCAATATTAGATATGAACGCCGGGGTACAGAATGAAGGAATGCGTTGCATTACGGCACTTGTAGAATCATTTTTGACCCAAGAAGGAGTAGTAGGGAGATACGATGTTTTTGATGTGCGTACCAAAGGTGAAGCCCCACATATCACCGAGTACGATATCTTCGTTTCCTCCGGGGGTCCGGGCTCACCTTTAAAAACAGGGGCTGAATGGGAAAAGCGGTATTTCGGGTTTTTAGACGCTATTCTTTCCCACAATCTTTCCAATGCTCGAAAAAAGCATGTTTTTCTAATATGTCATTCCTTCCAATTGGCCTGTTTACATTGGGATGTGGCCAGGGTAATCAAAAGGCGCTCTACCTCTTTCGGTATTTTCCCTATCTACAAAACGAAAAGCGGAGCGCAGGAAGTGTTGTTCAAAGATTTGAAAGACCCCTTTTACGCCGTAGATTCTAGGGATTACCAAGTCGTGGGTCCGAAAGAGTGGAAATTGGATACCCTTGACGGTAAAGTGCTCTGTAGGGAAAAAATACGGCCTAATGTGCCGTTGGAACGTGCGGTAATGGCCATCAGATTCTCTAATGAAATTTTCGGGGTACAATTTCATCCAGAGGCAGACGCCGAGGGGATGCTTCGGTATTTTGTAAGGGAAGAGAAAAGAAAACAGGTCGTTAAAAGACATGGAAAAAAGAAATACTTGGAGATGATCATACAATTGGACGATAAGGCCAAGATTTGGAAAACCAATAAAGCGATTATTCCGACCTTCTTACAACTGGCCGCCGAGGCTATCGATAGTAAACTACCTGAAGGTAAGCCTACGAGTCATTTAAAAGAAGAAACAATTTGATGTCAAGACAAGATTCGGAGCAATTAAATCTCGATTATCGAGTCAAAAATTACAGACCGTATGATTCCAAAGATTAGAGCTGAATTCAATGCAACATACCAACAATCGTACTACGATAATCTCTTAAAACATATTGTAGATACCTATAAGGA
>JBARCC010000196.1:0-7661 GCA_049793635.1 Maribacter sp.
CTAGATCCCGCACCACTCTCAATGTACGAGAATATGATCCAGTACAAGTCGGAGTATATGCACAACGGGCGTGGCGAACGTCAACGCTACATGGTAAACGATGATGGATTTTTTGTTTTAAGGGATGCACAGCTTTTTTATAACAAAAACATTGAGATCGGTGCCAACACCGTCGAGAAGGCGCGTAACGACGGAAAACTATCGACTGCTTTTACGGTTACCCCTAAGGAACTGATTGAAAACGAGGACGGGGAATACTTTCGCAACTGGCGTCCCGAAATCAAAAGTCCCGATGATATCTGGAACGAAATCGTTCGTGTCACTAAATTTCCGGGCATTACCTCGGCACCCAAACTGCAACCCATCGAAACCCGACTGGTCATGTTACAAACGGGAATGCGCGCACCCATGGGCATCAAGGTAAAAGGTCAAGATTTAAAAGAAATCGAAGCATTCGGTCTAGAGCTTGAACGTATCTTAAAACAAGCCGAGGGCGTGAAGGAACAAGCGGTATTCGCGGACCGGATCGTGGGAAAACCTTACCTAATGATCGATATAAAAAGGGATCAGCTCGCCCGTTATGGAATATCGATCATGGACGTTCAGGAAGTGCTACAGGTAGCGGTGGGCGGTATGCCCTTGACCCAGACCGTTGAAGGCCGTGAACGGTATGCCGTTCGGGTACGCTACCCTAGGGAACTCCGCGCCAACCCTACAGACCTTAAGAACATCTATGTTCCTGTCGAAAAAGGGAGCCCGGTCCCGCTAGGTGAATTGGTGGATATTAGATACGAGCAGGGGCCACAGGTCATTAAAAGTGAGGATACTTTTTTGGTAGGGTATGTACTGTTCGATAAGTTGGACGGATTTGCCGAAGTCAACGTGGTCGAAAATGCGCAGGCGTTGATCAAGGATAACATCGATAGCGGACAATTAACGGTCCCAAAGGGGATAAGCTATAGGTTTACAGGAACCTATGAAAACCAGTTGAGGGCAGAAAAAACACTTTCTGTCGTGGTACCGTTGGCGTTACTGATCATCTTTTTAATTCTCTATTTCCAGTTCCGATCCGTGAGTACCTCCCTGATGGTTTTTACCGGTATTATGGTCGCCTTCGCGGGCGGTTTCATCATGATTTGGTTATACGGGCAGGATTGGTTCTTCAATTTCAACCTGTTCGGTGAAAATATGCGGGACTTGTTCAATATGAAAACCATCAATTTGAGTGTAGCCGTTTGGGTCGGGTTTATCGCATTGTTCGGTATTGCAACAGATGACGGTGTAGTAATGGCAACCTATCTTACCCAAACGTTTGAGCGTGAGCATCCGAAAAATAAAAAAGACATTCGCCTAGCCGCTTTGGAAGCTGCCGAAAAACGCATCCGGCCCTGTTTGATGACTACCGTAACCACTATTTTGGCCTTACTTCCTGTGTTGACATCCACAGGAAAGGGAAGCGATATCATGATACCGATGGCCATCCCGATTTTTGGAGGAATGGTGATTGATATTACCTCCTATTTTATAGTGCCGGTGCTGTATAGCTGGAGAGAAGAAATCAAGTTAAAAAGAGCTAAAAAATGAGAAATATAAAAATCATTACCTGTATTTTATTTATTTCTGCTTTCGCAAAAGCACAGGAGCTCCAAGAATATCTTATAGAAGCGGAAGAGAACAATCCTGAAATTCAAGCATTTGAATTGCGTTATAATATGTCCAAAGTCAAAATAAACGAGGCTAATACCTTGCCAAACACTACCGTTAGCGCAGGCTATTTTGTTAGTGAACCCGAAACCCGAACAGGGGCGCAGCGTGCACGATTCTCGGTTTCACAAATGTTACCATGGTTCGGAACCATTACCGCCCGTGAAAACTATGTCGGCGCTATGGCGGAGACCGATTTTGTGGAAATTGCGATTGCCAAGCGAAAGTTGTCCCTATCCGTCGCCCAGTCGTATTATGAATTGTATGCCATTACCGCAAAACAGGAGGTGTTGGAGGAAAACGTTCAGCTTTTAAAAACCTATGAGCAATTGGCCTTGACTTCGGTAGAAGTCGGAAAGGCCTCGGCGGTCGATGTACTCAGGTTGCAGATCCGGCAGAACGAACTGCAGCAGCAGCAGCAGGTTTTAGAACAACAATATTTAGCCGAACAGGCCGTATTCAACAAATTAAGAAACCAAAATGAGGGGTTGGCCGTAAACGTAGTTTCCGATTTGACACTCCCTAACAATGGGTCGATCGAGACGGAAAATGCGCTGCAGCTCCATCCAGAATTACTGAAGTACGACCGGTTATTTGAATCCGTTGCCCAATCTGAACTGCTCAACCAAAAAGAACGTGCGCCCGATATCGGGTTTGGGCTAGATTATATTCCCGTTTCCGAACGCCCGGAAATGCTGTTCGATGATAACGGGAAAGACATTGTAATGCCTATGGTAACGGTATCCATCCCTATTTTCAACAACAAATACAAGTCCATTTCAAAACAAAATGAAATACGGCAGCAGGAACTGGTTTCCCAAAAGAAAAATCGATTGAATGTTTTAGAGACCGCTTACGCCAAAGCGCTATCGCAGAGAAATCAGGCTAGGATTCAATTTGACACCCAGGTAAAAAATTTGAAACAGGCCAATGATGCCGAAGAGATCCTCATCAAAAATTATGAGACCGGAACGATAGACTTTAACGATGTTCTTGACATTCAAGAACTGCAACTGAAATTTCAAATGAACAGTATAGCCTCGGTACAGCTATACTATACACAACAATCGATAATCAATTATTTAATCCAATAATCGCATGACCAGAGAATTTTACATAAAGAATATGGTTTGTGAGCGGTGCATTAAGGTGCTCAAAAATGAAATAGAGGCCCAAGACATCCTATTAACGGAAATTGAACTTGGGCGCATTCAATTACACGTTGACGACACCGATATACTCCCTATCCTTAAATCGATTGTTGAAAAAAATGGTTTTGAGCTGATCGATTCTGTGGAAGATAGACTTACGGAGCAGGTTAAAATTCACCTTATAAAAATTATTGACCGCCTTCCACTTGAATTACCCGAAAATTTGTCGACGCATCTCGCAAAAATAATGCATCAAGACTACTCAAAGATGAGCAAGGTATTCTCGGCCAACGAGGGAATTACAATAGAAAAATATTTCATCAAGCTTAAAATAGAAAAGGTAAAAGAGCTCATTCAGCCGCAACAAAAAAACTTTACCGAAATCAGTCAGCTGCTCGATTATAGCCACATCAATCACCTCAGTAGGCAATTTAGATCCGAAACGGGTGTAAGCCTAACCGAATATAAAAAAGAGCAAAAGAATTTAAGGAATTCCTTAGACCAAATTGTATAGATATGAACCATAATTATGACACAACTCGTTGAATTTCAAGGGTATTTTTGTAAAAAGAAACATAAAGACAAAAAAATTCAATTAATTTTTTATTCGAGCAGTAGATTGTCAGTAAGATTTTAATGAATAACTAAAACAATACACAATTATGAGAGCTTATTTAAAAAACGCAACACTACTTACTCTGATCGCTGGATTAATGATGGTTACTAGCTGCAGGGAAACCATAAAAGAGAATTCGCAAGGTGAGGAACATATTGAAAATAATGAGCATATGGATGATGATGAACATATGATGGACGAAGGAGAACACGCTGATCATGATGACGACCACATGAATACGGAGGACCACCATTAATCAATTCTCCCGTTTGATCATGCTCACCCTATTACCTTTAAATAAAATCATCCCAGAAACGCCTTAAGTATTAATGGAGAGAATTCATGATAACGAGATGATGAAAAAAGAAAGGAAAGCAATACGATCGTATAACAAAGAAGAATAAACTGAACCTTAACAAATTTGAAACTTTAAAAATTACAATTATGAACAATTCATTAAAAACTGCATTGCTAGGATTTATAACTCTCGCAGTGGTTTCTTGCAAAGAAACCAAGACCAATCAAGAATCGAGTACAGAGAATTCTAAAGAAATCCAAAACGCTGAAAAACAAATGGATACTAAAGCCGATGCTTCATTTACCAGTGAAATGGCTGAAAGTGTATATGCCAACTATCAGGAACTACGGGTAGCCCTAGTGAATTCAGATGCAAGCGCGGCACAAACTGCTGCCATTAATCTTGTAGATAACGTATTAGAGGAGCAAGCGGATATGAGGTCATCGGCTTTGGCCATGGCAGACGCTACCGATATCGAGAAACAACGTCAGCTTTTTTCCGAATTAACACAGCACCTGGAGCCGATGTTGAAAGAATCGATTTCCGAAGGAACACTATACAAGCAATTCTGCCCTATGGCCTTTGAAGGAAATGGTGGCTACTGGATCTCAAATTCGGATGAAATCAGAAATCCCTATTACGGCGATAAGATGCTGAAGTGTGGTAAAGTAGTAGAAGAGATACACTAGTTAAAATCCTGGGTTGGGAAGGGTGTTTATGGTTAATGGTTAGTGTTAATCCTTCCCTCTTCAGGTATTGATAATAGCATATGAACGAATTTTCAAAAAATTGGGGCGAAGCTGCGTACACGAGTACCGGATTCTTTTGGATGGCATTGTGGGCCTTTGTGTTGGGCTACATCATCAGTAGTATGATACAAGTTTTTGTAACCGAAAAGAAAATGCAGGAAACGATGAACGAGAACGAAGGAAAGAGTGTACTTCTTGGCACGTTCTTCGGTTTCATAAGCAGTTCATGTAGCTTCTCTGCGCTGGCGGGCACTAAATCTATTTTTAAGAAAGGCGCCAGTTTTGTCTCCTCTATAGCTTTTCTGCTGGCTTCCACGAATTTGGTAATCGAGTTGGGTATTCTCATCTCTATTTTTTTGGGTTGGCAGTTTGTCGTGGGCGAGTACGTGGGAGGAATTCTTTTAATACTGATTTCGTGGATATTGATACGCATCATCAATCCAAAAAAATTGATCGAAAAAGCACGAAAAAATCTTGAGAGTGAAGATGATGAGGATACGCATGACGACTCCCAAAATTGGAAGAAACAAATACAACAAGAAAGCAATTGGGCAAGGGTCGCCAAAAAATATAAAATGGAATGGCAGATGGTATGGAAAGATGTGACCGTAGGCTTTACCATTGCGGGTATTACCGCAGCGTTCGTACCGGACTCATTTTTTGAAACGTTATTCATAAACAGCGGGCAGGGGAATACAGACTTTACCTTTTTAGAAATACTGGAACATATAGTGGTGGGGCCTATCGCCGCATTTTTAACGTTTATAGGCTCGATGGGGAACATTCCGTTGGCAGCTTTATTGTTTGGTAAAGGCGTAAGTTTCGCTGGTGTAATGGCCTTTATCTTTAGTGATTTGGTGGTGTTCCCGGTATTGCGCATCAATGCCAAATATTATGGGTGGAAGATGTCGTTGTTTATTCTATTCCTACTTTTTACCGCTTTGATAGGGACGGCGCTGGTATTGCATTATTCTTTTGATTTCTTGGGTATGTTGCCAGACCCTTCTCAGGTCAAAATTCAGGATAGTGAATTTTTCAAGATAAACTACACGTTCTATATGAACATTGCCTTTTTGGCCATATCAGGATATTTGTTCTATCTGGGATTTTTTAAAAAGAAGGATGTGGAACATAACATGAGCGAAATGGCTCCCAAGAGTCCGTTGTTGGAACGTCTTTTAAAGTACGCAGCTTTTGCCTGCTATATTTGGTTAGTAGGTGGTTTACTGATAAAGTTCCTTAACTAATTTTTATGCACGATATCTCAAATCTAGAATTATGAAACGTACCTATCACATACAGGGAATGACCTGCAATGGTTGTCGAAATCACGTAGAGCAAACCCTTTCAAAAGTAGACGGTGTGAAAGATGTTTCCGTGGATCTTGAAAAAGCCGAGGCTAGCATCGATATGGAGACCCACATTCCTATCGAGAATTTTCAAAACGCACTACAAGAGGATAGCGCTAGGTATAGTATTCATTCCCCTGGCCATCATACAACAATGACACATACTTATGCAATTAGCGGAATGACCTGCAAAGGTTGTCGAAATCACGTGGAGCAAACCCTTTCAAAAGTAAAAGGCGTAGCGCATGTTTCCGTACATCTAGAAAAAGCAGCTGCAACCATTGAAATGGAGTCGCATATTCCTATCGAGACCCTTAAGAAAGCGCTGCAGGAAGATGGTGGTGGGTATGCTATACATAAAAATCCCCTCCCAGCCTCCCCCAAGGAGAGGAGCCAACACTCAAAGTCACATCCGAGTAAGAAAAGCCCCCTTCGGGGGTTGGGGGCTTCCTTCTATTGCCCAATGCATTGCGAAGGCGATAAGACCTATGATAAACCTAGGGACTGTCCAGTATGCGGTATGGATTTAGTCCAGGAACAGCAGCTCCCCCTTCGGGGGTCGGGGGGCTTTACATGCCCTATGCACCCAGAAGTTGTCAAGGACGCTTCTGGCAGTTGTCCCATTTGCGGAATGGATCTGGTGCCGGTGGAACCTGATTTATCTGCCGAGGAGAAGACCTATAAAAAGCTCTTGAAGAAATTCTGGATAGCTGTCGCCTTTACGCTGCCCATTTTTATAATCGCAATGAGCGAGATGATTCCTAACAATCCATTGTATGGGATTATGGAGCAAAAATGGTGGAACTGGATTCAATTCGGGTTGTCCATTCCAGTCGTTTTTTATGCCACATGGATGTTCTTTGAACGTGCTTACAAAAGTATAAAAACATGGAACCTGAATATGTTTACGCTGATTGGAATCGGCGCTGGTGTAGCGTGGCTGTTCAGTGTTTTCGGGATCTTGTTCCCAGACTTTTTTCCAGAACAGTTCAAGACCGAATCGGAAGCGGTGCATGTCTATTTCGAAGCAGCCACGGTAATCTTGACCTTGGTATTAATGGGCCAAGTTCTTGAAGCGCGCGCACACAGTAAGACCAACAGCGCCGTAAAGGAACTGTTGAAACTCGCGCCTAATAAAGCGGTACGTGTGGTTGATGGAAACGAAGAGGAAGTTTCCATAGACAAGATTCAAAAAAGGGATATTCTGCGTGTAAAGCCGGGTGATAAGATTCCTGTAGACGGGATCATTACCGAAGGGAAAACCACGGTAGATGAATCGATGATTTCGGGCGAACCTCTACCGGTCAACAAGGTCACAAATGATCAGGTAAGCAGCGGTACGATCAATGGCAATCAATCCTTTTTGATGGAAGCGGAAAAAGTAGGTAGCGACACGCTGCTTTCACAAATCATACACATGGTGAACGATGCTAGTCGTAGTCGTGCGCCCATTCAAAAATTAGCGGATACGGTTTCAGGGTATTTCGTACCCGTGGTGGTTATCATTTCGCTCATCACCTTTGCCTTATGGGCCATTTGGGGTCCGGAACCACCATATGTATATGCACTGGTAAATGCTATTGCTGTGTTGATTATCGCTTGTCCTTGTGCTTTGGGGTTGGCGACCCCTATGTCTGTAATGGTCGGTGTTGGAAAGGGCGCACAGAACGGCGTATTGATAAAAAATGCCGAAGCCTTGGAAAAAATGGACAAGGTAGATACCCTCATTGTCGATAAAACAGGGACGATAACCGAAGGAAAACCCACCGTTGAAGCAATCGGTTCCTCTAGAGG
>JBARCC010000197.1:0-2721 GCA_049793635.1 Maribacter sp.
GCCAGTTGCAATTGAGTCCGTCATACTCGAATACGGCCGACTGTGTATCCGAGATATTCGATTTGCCATCGGTTTGTACATAAATACCGCCCGAGGAACTGATACGTTTTGGCCAGTCCAAATCCAACATCCAACGCACCGAATCCAACATATGAACGCACATATCGCCAGTAATGCCGTTGCCATATTCACGAAAGGTACGCCACCAACCCCCATGCGGCAAGCCATCATAGGGCCGCATAGGGGCAGGGCCCGTCCATAGGTCATAATCAAGAAATTCAGGAACTTCTTGAAGCGGCGGGTTTCCGTTGGCCCGCATAGGGTAGTAACAACACATATCTACATGCCCAATAGCGCCTAAAAGCGCGGTGTCGATAACCTGTTTCTTTGCAGCGATCAGGTGCGGAGTGCTTCTGCGTTGCATACCTACTTGCACGATTTTATCATATTTTCGGGCTGCTGCTACCATCGCCTCCCCTTCGATGACATCGACACTTATCGGTTTTTGAACATAAACATGAGCGCCCGATTTCAAGGCTTCGATACAGGTGAGGGCATGCCAATGGTCTGGGGTACCGATCAGCACAATATCCAAAGCGTGCTTTTTAAGCATCGTGCGGTAGTCTGAATACAACATGGGTCTTTTACCATTTTTTTGCCGTTCAGATACCAATGTGGCGACTGCCTGCAGATGGTTGGCGTCCACATCGCATAAGGATACTACATCGACGTTCGCTACCTGAATAAGCCGCATCAAATCACTGGTTCCATACCAACCAGCACCTATGAGCGCTACTTTTAATGGTTTCTTGTCCTTAAAAAATTCAAATCCGTAGGAACCAAGAGAACTGAAGAGGAGGGAGGCCGAGGCGGTTTTTATGAAATTACGGCGCTGCACTGTAGTGGACGATGTTGGCATAAGAGTGGTTTAAGGTGTTTCTATGATCAATTTGAATAGCTTCAAGGTAGTAAATGAAATCGTTCAAAGAAAGGAAGTTAGTTGGTTAAAAACGATGAAATTCAACACGAACGGTGCGCTTTTTTTTCGGTCTCTAACAAAAACCAAAGCGGTTACTATGGGTAGTTTCAAATATTTTACCCTAAATAAATGAGGAGGTCTTGTTTGAATGGCCTTCTATGGAACGGGTCGTTTATTTTGTTTTCAACGATATCCACCTAGAAGTATGTGGATTAAATGATTAAATTGTGATGCTAATATAACGAATATGCAGATTAAAGAATCCACGGAAATATACGATGTTATTATTGTTGGTTCAGGTGCTGGTGGCGGTATGGCCACCAAACAGTTGGCAGATGCCGGTTTAAATGTTGCGGTTGTGGAGGCAGGACCATATTTCGACCCTGCGGATCCGGTGACCATGACCCAAATGAAATGGCCTTATGAATCCCCGCGCCGTGGCGCGAATACCGATCGCGTTTTTGGTGAATGGGATATGGCGTATGGTGGTTGGGAAGTGGAAGGGGAACCGTATACCCAAGCCGAGGGAACCGATTTTTGGTGGTACCGTTCTAGAATGTTAGGTGGGCGAACCAACCACTGGGGACGTATTTCGTTAAGGTTCGGACCCAAGGATTTTAAAGGAAAAACACGCGATGGCCATGGTGATGATTGGCCCATAGGGTATGATGATGTTAAACCGTATTACGATAAAGTCGATAAACTAATCGGTGTATTTGGAACCAATGAGGGTTTGGAGAACGATCCCGACGGTTTTTTTCTTCCGCCCCCAAAACCACGTCTGCATGAACTTTTTTATATAAATGGCGCAAAAAAATCAGGGATTCCTGTAATCCCCGGACGTTTGTCAATGCTGACCAAAAAAATCAATAACGAACGTGGAGTCTGCTTTTATTGTGGTCAATGCTCACGTTCCTGTTCGGTGTATGCAGATTTCTCGGCGGGAAGTTGTTTGATATTCCCTGCGCAAAAAAGTGGGGGCCAAGTCAAAATCTTTGTAAACTCAATGGTGCGTGAGATTACGACCAACGAGGAGGGTAAGGCAACTGGGGTCTCCTATATAAGTAAGGATGACAGAAAAGAATATAAATTACGCGGAACGGTTGTGGTGCTTGCGGCATCGGCATGTAGTTCTGCGCGTATCCTCTTAAATTCCAAAAGTAAACAGCATCCCAATGGTTTGGGCAATAGCAGCAACTTGGTCGGTAAGTATTTACACGATTCGACCGGATCAAGTGCCGCAGGTTTTATTCCCGGACTAATGGACCGTAAAACATCCTATAACGAAGATGGGGTCGGGGGTATGCACGTGTATTCCCCATGGTGGGGCGATAATTCCAAATTGGATTTCCCCCGCGGATATCATATCGAGGTTTGGGGCGGTATGGGGCAACCGAACTACGGTTTTGGTTGGAACCCTAACGAGTTCAATAAATTTTTCGGTTTAAAAGTTGGGGGATATGGGGAAAGCCTTCGAGAAGATGTTAAAAAATATTATGGTTCCGTCGTTGGTTTTGGTGGCCGCGGAGAGGGAATCGCGAGAAAGGAGAATTACTGTGAAATCGATCCGACCACCGTGGATGAGTTCGGAATACCAGTGCTTAAGTTCAACTACCAATGGTCCGATTTTGAAGTGAAACAGGCGAAGCACATGCAGGATACCTTTGAGGAATTGATCCATAACATGGGAGGTCATCCGTTAGGTGATAAACCTGGCAAGGACAAAAAGTATGGGTTAGAGG
>JBARCC010000198.1:0-3116 GCA_049793635.1 Maribacter sp.
GTATATGATGGCCAATGGCACCTCTATTCCAACAAAAATTTAGAGGACCTGTATACGAACATTACGAATACGGTAATTCATTTTAAGTTTCCCGATAGTCTTCATCTCGCTTCCAATTTTAGCATAAAGTCCCAAACATCTTTTCCGATCGGGCAACATGCCCAGCTCGAGGGAACCAATCAGCGAGGCGGTGAAATTATACTCAAGACACAAAAGGAATTTACGACACACAAAACAACGTATATGACCTTTCTGACCAATTTGAAAGCACCAAGGTATAGCCCCATCGGTCAGGGAATTTCAATCAATAAAGTTGCCGATTTCATTCATAATCACTTAGGCGACTATCCGCATGAAAAAATACTGGTCAGTGAATTAGACTATAATAAAGACCCGTTGTACGGTATAAATCAGTTACCCTCGTTCATAAGACCGTATGAGGAACAATTTCAATTTGAAATGAAGTTTCTAAAAACGGCCTTGAACAGCATTTTACAGGAAACCATGTTCCTCGACCCACGTAAAGACCCATGGTTGACCAATGCGATTGCCAACTATCTTATGATTGCTTATGTGGAAGAATATTATCCCGATGAAAAGCTTTTGGGCAAACTCTCACGAATTTGGGGTTTACGGAGCTTCAATTTGGCGAAAATGGAATTCAACGATCAATATTCGTTTCTCTACAACCTGATGGCGCGCCAAAATTTAGACCAGTCTTTGGACACCCCAAATGATTCCTTGATCAAGTTCAACCAAAAAATAGCGAATAAATATAAGGCTGGCCTGGGCTTGGCCTATCTAGACGATTATATCGGAGGGAATAAGGTCGATGAAAGCATAAAAACCTTTTTCGAGTATTACCAGCTTAACCGCGTAAAAATTTTGGATTTCGAATCTATTTTAAAACGTTCTACAACAAAAGATATCAATTGGTTTTTCAGGGATTATGTGTCCACAGATCGCAAAATCGATTTTAAGATCAAACAGGTGAAAAAATCGGAAGACTCCTTATCGGTGACCATTAAAAACAAGGAAGGGACGAATGTTCCGATTTCTGTATTTGGCTTAAAAAACGATTCTGTAGTTTCTGAGTATTGGTTCAGTGATATCGAATTCGAGGAAACGTTTGCGATTCCTAATAACAATGAGGATAAATTGGTACTCAACTACAACCAAAAAATTCCGGAGTTCAATCAAAGGGACAATTGGAAATCGCTAGGTGGATTTTTATCGAGTAATAAGAAATTGAAATTTACCTTTTTCAAGGATTCTGAAAATCCTTATTTCAATCAAGTATTCTATGTTCCCATCATCAATTTTAATATTTATGACGGTTGGGCGCCCGGCATGCGTTTGTATAATAAAACCCTTTTGGAGAGACCGTTCGTATACGATTTCGCACCCTCATACTCCTTCAGGGAAAAGGCATTTGTGGGGTATGGAAAATTCAATTACAGAAAATATTTGAGCAAAAGCGGGCTGTACGTTGCCAATTATGCCTTAAATGCCTCGACCTCGCATTTCAATGTGAATTCAAGGTATTCATCGGTTACGCCTTCTTTGGGTTTTGGGTTTAGACCCCCAGATCTAATTTCGAATAAAAGGGAGTTTTTGACCTTTAGATATATCAACATTTACCGTGATTTCGACCCCTCTTTAGAAGATTTGGCGAACGATTCCGAGAATCCCGACTACAGTGTTTTCAATGCACGCTATATTAATCGCGATAATGGCATCTTGGATTATTACTCTTGGTTTTTGGACTTTCAACTCGCCGGCAATTTTAGTAAAGTAGCTTTTGAATATGAGTACCGAAAATTGTTCGATAACAATCGACAGCTGAACCTTCGCTTTTTCGCCGGTAAATTTCTAAGCAATAACACGGATACCAATTTCTTCAGCTTTGCATTGGATAGACCTACCGATTATCTATTCGATTATAGCTATTTGGGAAGATCCGAGGATACTGGTATCTACAGCCAACAAATCGTTATTGCTGAAGGTGGTTTTAAATCTTTTTTAGATGAGGAATATCGGTTTTCGAATGATTGGCTAGCCACGGTAAACGGAAGCTTTAATTTGTGGCGCTGGATCGAGCTTTATGGTGACGCGGGTCTGGTCAAGAATAAGGGAATTAAAGAAAAGTTCGTCTACGACTCCGGTGTAAGGCTAAATTTGGTCACGGATTATTTTGAGTTGTACTTACCCGTGTATTCGAACAATGGATGGGAAATTTCCCAGAACAACTATGGGGAAAAAATCCGCTTCATCATTACCGTAAGTCCAAAAACACTAACGGGTCTTTTCACTAGAAAATGGTTTTAGATTACAGATTATTTAGCCAATATCGAGTAATTTAATGTTGTATTTTACTATTCATAATTATTCGTCGACTTTGTTAAAAAATATGGAATAAATTAACAAGCCCCAACGTTGGTTAGCGTTCGTCGATTAGGTAATTTTGTAGAAACAACGTAAACTACATGGACGTTTCTGCAAAAACAAGTAACGATATTTCCTTTGATGATTTCAAGGAACAGATTATAAGTGATTACGAAATCGCCTTTTTAAGCAGAACCTGTAGTCTTTTGGGCAGAAAAGAGGTCCTTACCGGCAAGGCCAAGTTCGGCATTTTCGGCGATGGTAAAGAATTACCACAATTGGCCATGGCAAAATCGTTCAGGAACGGAGATTTTAGAAGTGGATATTATCGGGATCAAACCTTTATGATGGCCCTAGGGCTTTTAAAGCCCAAAGACTTTTTTCATGCACTGTACGCAACCACCGATATTGAAAAGGAACCCATGAGTGCCGGTCGGCAGATGGGGGGGCATTTTTTGACCCAAAGCCTGAACAACGATGGAAGTTGGAAAGACCTTACTAAACAAAAAAATACGAGTGCCGATATCTCCTGTACTGCTGGGCAAATGCCACGTCTTTTGGGTCTGGCCCAAGCTTCAAAGGTGTATAGAAATCAAAGCGGACTCGATAGTGCCAAATTTTCGGTAAACGGCGATGAAATCGCTTGGGGAACCATTGGCAATGCAAGTACGAGCGAAGGCATGTTCTTTGAAACCATAAATGCGGCAGGGGTATTGCAGGTACCGATGGTG
>JBARCC010000199.1:0-4183 GCA_049793635.1 Maribacter sp.
GTTACACGATTAAAGTCTAATATATAGACCTATGGTTAAATTAATACGGTCAGATTCCAAACATCCGGATTTTATAGGTCTCGTCGCCCTACTTGATGCCGATTTGGCGGAACGCGATGGGGACGAAACCGCCTTTTACGCCCAGTTCAATGGCAGTACGCATTTGAACCATACCGTAATTTGTTATCAAGATGCTATGGCGGTCGGCTGTGGCGC
Organism: Maribacter sp.; assembly: GCA_049793635.1. Lineage (GTDB taxonomy): Bacteria > Bacteroidota > Bacteroidia > Flavobacteriales > Flavobacteriaceae > Maribacter. The sequence continues at coordinate 217 of JBARCC010000199.1, forward strand.
CTTTAAAACGTTTACCGAGGATACCGTTGAAATAAAACGGATGTACGTTCACCCTACAACCCGTGGAAAAGGGTTTGCCTCACTTGTATTAAAAGAGTTGGAGCAGTGGGCCAAAATGCTCGGCTATACTGCCTGTGTATTGGAAACCGGACTGCGACAACCTGAAGCTATTGCGCTCTACAAGAAGAACGGTTACCAAAGCATTCCCAATTACCCGCCTTATGCAGGTATAGCCAATAGTGTTTGTTTTAAAAAGAGGGTATAACCCAATTCGAGGGGTGTACATAGGCAATGCGTCGCTTTCCCTGTATCCCTGTCTCGTGTAAAAAACTGTAATTTTCATATCTTCTTCAGTATCATCTTTTCTGCTTACTTTTAAAATTAATCTTAATTACTATGCATTTTAAAAACAGCGCATCACGCACCATAAATTCAGTAATGCAACGGTCCGGTGGTATACTTCTACTTTTCGGCATCATACTCCTTTCCGCTTGTAAGCAACAAGTGAAAGAGGCAGACCCTCAACAGGAAAGAGAGCGCTATCTATTCGCGACTTCGGACGAGGTGGGAATGCACGCCGATAGTTTGGCGCAGATAGAAGCGATGGTAATGGAGTTCATCGCTGAAAAAAAATACCCGGGAGCGGTAACCCTGATTGCAAAAAACGGGAAGATTGTATATGAATCTGAAGTAGGATGGTCAGATTCGCTACGTACCGAACCCTATCGGAAAGACCATTTATTCCGTATGGCGTCGATGACAAAGCCCTTGGTATCTGTCGCCGCAATGCAACTGGTAGAGTCGGGAAAAATGAATCTAGACGATCCTGTCGGGAAGTACATCCCAACATTTATGGAGACCGAGGTGCTAACCAGCTTTAATCCCGCGGATACCACGTGGACGAGTGTCCCGTCCAAATCCATCCCTACGGTGCGGCAATTGTTGACGCAGACGGCCGGGGTACCTTACGGGTTTATGAACCCTTCGGTGAACGGTGCCATTTTAGCCAAATACGATATTCCAGATTTAAGCACCTATTTGCCCATGACCACCGCAGAAACCATGAGCGCCCTCGGTAACCTTCCCTTAGTTCACGAACCAGGAGCCAAGTGGGTATATGGCCTAAATACCGATGTGCTAGGCCGTGTCGTGGAGGTTGCTTCAGGACAGCCTTTGGACGATTACATTCGGGAACATATCACCCATCCTTTGGGAATCGAAAAGCTGGACTTTTATTATAACGATTCGCTGACCAAAGACCTTCCCAAGGTCTTCGTCCCTAACGCAAAAGGTACCATCACCCAAGTAGACTCGTCCATGGGACGCATGTATATCCCCAACTACCCTACCCAAGGTGCCAAGACCTACTTGTCGGGCGGTAGTGGAATGACGGGTACTGCTCGCGATTATTTTCTTTTTTGCCAGGCGATGCTCAATGACGGTATTCTTGGAACACAACGGATTCTAACCTCGGAAACCGCACAGTCTATGCACCAAGACCAAATCGATACCCTTTCCTTTCCATGGGGAAGTTCACGTTTCGGTTTCGGTTTTGATGTCGCCAAAGACCATCCTAGAAGACCGGACGGCACCTATAGCTGGGGAGGGGCGTTCAGCACCACATTTTGGATAGACCCCACGAACGAACTCATCGTCATACAACTTCGCCAAGTCCTACAATCTCCCAATAACGAGGCCATTGATAGCAGATTGGAGGAAATTGTTTATGGTGCGCTGATGCAATGATCAGTAACTAGTGGTTAGTAACTAGTGGTTAGTGGTTAGTGGTTAGTATATAATATATAGAAACGCTGTTGATAGCTAACTTTGGGCACATGGTAACATGCTTAGGTCTTTGTGAATGCGAAATTTAACTTCGGCAAGCCGTTCTCGCGGAACGGTTTTACGTTACCACTAAAATTTCAATTCCAAATTTCCATACAAATTGCCCTTCCTCTTTTACGCATTAGTAAAACTAGCGTTTGCGTTAAGCTATTGCCCTGTTGTAGTGTACCTTACCTAGGTAGAATTATAAGAGATTACACCTCGACTTTTCTACAGGGAACTAATAAGAAACACAAAAAATAAATATGAGCACAGCGACAAGCACATTAGACAAAACCATTCAGAAAACCGAAAAAGGCTTTAGCGTAAAAGGCTACGGTGCGAAAGGTGCATCTGGCGAAGACCGTATTCTTAAGGAAATGGATGTGGAACGAAAACCCATTAAGACCGATGAGGTACTGATTGAAGTGCTTTACACCGGTGTTTGCCATAGCGATATTCATCAAGTAAGCAACGATTGGGACAATACCCGATACCCGTGTGTTCCCGGTCATGAGGTCATTGGAAAAATAGTGGACATGGGAAGCGCGGTCAGCAAGTTTAAAAAAGGACAGATAGTGGGCGTAGGTTGTATGATCGATAGTTGTCAGACCTGTACACCGTGCGAAAACGGAGATGAGCATTTTTGCGCAGGAGAACACGGGGCCACAATGACCTACAATGGCTATTTCAAGGACCCGGAGTCTGATTACAATACCTTTGGCGGATTTTCTACCCACATCGTATCCAATGCGGCATTCGTACTTACCATTCCCGATAAATTGGACATTGCCAAAGCGGCTCCTATACTATGTGCCGGGGTAACCACCTACTCCCCTATGAAGCATTGGGGCGTTAAAAAAGGGGATCATGTAGCCATTGTCGGTATCGGCGGTTTGGGTCACATGGGAGTACAGATTGCAAAAGCCATGGGCGCCAACGTTACGGCCATTACCACCCATGCCTCCAAAAAAGAGGAAGCCAAAGCTTTGGGCGCCGATGAGGTCTTGATCTCGACGGATGAAGAAGCGATGAAAAAGAACATGATGCGCTTCGATTATATGTTGGTAACGATTCCAAACGCCTTTGATGTCAACGATTACGTGAATCTGCTCAACAACCGGGGAAGTTTGGTGACGGTAGGGCTTTTAGGTGAATACAAAAAGCCGACCAACAACATGAATGTAGCCATGGCAAATCGAACCCTAGGAGGTTCCTTTATTGGGAACATCGCTGAAACCCAAGAGATTTTGGATTTCTGTGCAGAACATCAAATCGGACCAGAAGTACAAATGATTTCCATCGACGAGGTGAATACCGCTTTTGAAAAGGTAAAAAATGAAGATGTTCGCTTTAGATATGTAATCGATATGAACAAATAGGGTTCAACATCAATGAACCTTAAAAAAAATCCGGTTGATCAATTCAATCGGATTTTTTTGTTTTGATTAGATGATATGTCCTTACTAAGAAATCAGCTTTGGGCTTATTCTGGTCAGTATCCGTTTACAGTGGTGTAAAAACCGTAATTGCTCTCGCCTTATATTTATAACCCTGTGCATTATGGACAAAAAGTAAGAGCATGTCACTTCAAACGCTCAATGTTACAAGTATTTGAATATAAAATTGAGTGTACTTCGGCTACGCGCAGTAGAATTATCGGGAATCCTTTGGCAGCGCTCAGGATTTCGCTCTTTGGAACGCAAAAGGTTCTCGTACCTATTCTCCCTCCCGAAAAGGTCGTGAAAATCATTCGAAGTGACCTCCCTTCCTAAAATCAAAATGCACAACAGGTAGTTATAATTGAGCAATAGCAGCAATTATTTTTGGGATTGGGCTCCTTACGGCCCTTAGATACCCCGCCTTTTTAGGTACCTTGAAGCTTAAACAAAATCAATGTATTATGAAGATTTATCAGGCCATAAAAGACGATCACGATATTCAACGGGACCTTTGTTCCAAAATCCTAAAAACCTCTGGGGAGTCTGAAGAGCGGAAGACCTTATGGGAGGCGCTCAAAAAAGAACTGGAAGTACATGAAGTAGCCGAGGAACGTTTTTTCTATTCCCCCTTGATCGATACCGATAAAATGCAGGAAGACGCCCGTCACGGGATGGCGGAACATCACGAGATGGATGAAATG
>JBARCC010000200.1:0-4210 GCA_049793635.1 Maribacter sp.
AATCAAATTGAAGTGGATTTGTTTTACCAGATCTGTCAGGAAGTTTGTATTCCAGCGGAAAAGAAGTTCGTTTTTTCTTTGGACGGATCAGAAATTAAGGAACAAGTCATACCGGTCGACGCCCGAAGTAGGCAATTAGGGCAGCAATTACGGCTAAATCTAAAGAACAGGGAACTGCTCACGCAAGGCCAGGATACCATTGCAACGGGAACCAACATTTGGGTGATTTTCGGATTGGGTTTCCTCGGCGGCCTCATCGCGCTGCTTACTCCATGTGTTTTTCCGATGATCCCGTTAACCGTATCGTTTTTCACCAAACATTCTCAACAGCGATCAAAAGGCATTATTAATGCGCTGTTATACGGACTGTTCATCGTTTTGATTTATTTTTTGCTGAGCCTTCCTTTTCATCTATTTGATTCCGTAGACTCCCAGATATTGAATACCATAGCCACCAATGTAGGGTTGAATGTATTTTTCTTTCTGGTCTTTATGTTCTTCGCCTTCTCGTTCTTCGGATACTACGAATTGACCTTGCCCAGTTCGTGGGCAAATAAAATGGATGCGGCCTCCTCTAAGGTAGGCGGCGTTTTCGGTATCTTTTTTATGGCCGTTACGTTGGCCATCGTCTCATTTTCATGTACAGGTCCTATTTTAGGTGGGTTGTTGGGAGGGACTACCTTGGCCGAGGGTGAAGTGGCCACGAATCTTACAGCGGGTATGACCGGTTTCGGGGTTGCCTTGGCGCTTCCGTTTGCCTTATTTGCTTTGTTCCCGGCATGGTTGAATTCTCTTCCGAAATCTGGCGGATGGATGACGACGGTGAAAGTGGTTCTCGGATTTTTGGAAATCGGCCTGGCCCTCAAATTTTTATCCAATGCCGATTTGGTCGGCCATTGGGGCATCTTAAAACGAGAAGTGTTTTTGGGTATATGGATTTTACTTGGGCTTGCCATGACCTTATATTTATTTGGAGCGTATACATTTCCACACGATGGTTCGGTCAAAAAATTATCTACGGGACGAAAATTGACCGGAGTTTTGAGTCTGGCATTCACGGTATATCTCATCTTAGGCATTTTAAAAATAACCCCTATCAAATTATTAAGCGGATTTCCTCCACCGGCATTCTATAGTATTTTTGAGCAGGAAAGCGATTGCCCGTTAGGAATAGATTGCTTTAAGGATTTTGAGACCGGTCTGGCATATGCCAAGAAAGTAAATAAACCCATTTTGTTGGATTTTACGGGGTGGGCGTGTGTCAACTGCAGAAAAATGGAGGAAAATGTATGGAGCGATGCGGATGTATTTCCGATCATTAAGGATAATTACGTCCTTATTTCTTTATATACCGATGACCGTGAAGAACTGCCTAAAGAAGAGCAATTCAATTTTCAATACGAGAGCGGGCGTGTGAAGGAAATATCCAATATCGCCCAAAAGTGGGGCACGTTTCAAGACATCAATTTCAATAGCATCTCCCAACCGTTTTACGTTTTATTGTCGCCCGATTTAACGGTTTTGAATACATCGATCCAAAATTCTGATGTAGCTACCTATAGAATGTGGTTATTGGAGGGTCTAAGGAACAACAAATAATTACATCTATACATCCTTGTTGTTGTTAACTACTTCTTGGCAAAAACGGACGGCCGCCTGTTCTAGCCATTAGAATTAGGTTTACCTTTCTTCACAAATCGATTTGAATACATGAGCATATTAAAGAAAATAGGGTTGGCCCTGATGATTGTTATTGGCGTATTGACCATTGGCCTAGGAATTTTTGCCTACTCTTTAAAACCCCAATATTCTGGTAAAAAGCAGCTTTATAACCTCGAAAAGGAAGTAAATGTCTATTATGATACCTATGGGATTCCCCATATTTACGGAGAAAACGAAATAGATGCCTATAGAACCTTAGGGTATGTACACGCCCAAGACCGCTTGTGGCAAATGGAGCTGTTGCGAAGAATTGCAAGCGGTGGATTATCCGAGGTCTTTGGAGCCGATTTATTGGGGACGGATAAATTTTTTCTATCCCTAGGGATAGCAGATGCTTCTAAAATAACCGTTTCCAAAGTAAATAAAAATGAGGTTGGAGTAATCCTCGCAGAAGCCTATTTAGATGGGATCAATCAGTTTATTAGTGACGGGCCTACTCCCATTGAATTCTATTTGACAGGCATTGATAAGAAGGAGTTTGTATTAGAGGATGTCTATAATACCATTGGCTACATGGCTTTTAGTTTTGCCATGGCCCACAAAACCGACCCGTTATTAACGACCATCAATGCTACATTAGGACCGCAATACCTGACAGATTTACAATTGGGTTCCTCTAACGATACCGAATGGATAAAAAACTACCCTTCTTCCAAAACCTATACGATTCAGAACCATCTTTCTGCAGCGGTAACGAAAGCGCTGGGGGCTTTGGATATTCCGATGTTCGAAGGAAGCAATAGCTGGGTCATCGGCCCCGATAAAACAAGGAACGGGAAAGTGATTTTTGCGAACGACCCACATATCGGTTTTGCCCAACCCTCGGTGTGGTACGAAGCGCATTTGGAAACCCCTACCTATTCAAAATATGGGTATCACATTGCGGGTATTCCATTTCCCCTGTTGGGCCACAATCGAAAATTGGCGTATGGCCTTACCATGTTCGAAAACGATGATGTTGATTTTTATTACGAAGAGAACCATCCTGAAAATGAAAATCGATACCGCACTGAAAACGGATATGCCAATTATGAAATTGTGAATAAAACGATTAAGGTAAAGGATTCCACGGAGGTTTCTTTCAGCTTTAAAAAATCGGTCCACGGTCCGATATTAAATGGAATAGCCGACCAAATTAAAGGAGAACGGCCTATAGCCATGTCCTGGATTTATACTCAGACTGAAAATAAGGTAATTGACGCACTTTTCGGCCTGAGCCATGCCGATAATCTTCGCGATTTTAAAGCGGCCTTGCCTAAAATTCATGCGCCAGGCCTTAATGTAATGTACGGTGATGCGGAAGGAAACATAGCATGGTTCGCCTCGGCGCAATTGTATACCATTCCCGATACCATCAATACGAAAATGATTTTTGAGGTAGGTAAAGGGCTACCGGTGCAAAAGGAGCTTTTGGATTTCAGTCAAAATCCGCAGGCCATAAATCCGCCTTGGCACTATGTATATTCAGCCAATAACCAACCCGATTCTATTGCTGGAATGTTGTATCCCGGGTATTACCTCCCAGAGAACCGAGCAAAACGTATTGTAGCGTTGTTGGACGCAAGAGATGATTGGGACACGAACGGGGCGCGCAAAATGATTACCGACGTTACTTCTCCCGTGCATCCCGTCATCGTTTCTGATCTAACCCGCTGGATCGATGAGGCTTCCCTTAGCGAAAACGAATCGAAAGTTTTACAACGGCTAAAGGTTTGGGATGGGGCATATGAACTTAAATCCATAGAGTCATCGGTATATACACGATGGATCTATTTCTTTCTTGAACATACGTTCAAGGATGAACTTGGGGATGCGTTGTTCGCTCAATTTCTATGCACCCATTTTGTAAAACGATTGATAGCCCCTTTATCAAAGAATCAGGAAAGTGTATGGTGGGATAATGTATCCACCGCTGATAAAAAAGAAAGCATCGGCGATATCGTCTCACAAGCATATACGGCGGCAATAGCTTCGCTGGAAAAAGATTTTGGGAGCAGTGCTGAAGATTGGTACTGGGAGAACATACATACCGTGGAACATGGGCATCCTATCGGTCAAATTGCTTCACTGCGCTCGTTTTTTAATGTAGGTCCATTTCCTGTTGTAGGCACTAGGGAAGTACTTAACAATATGGCTTTTCCATATGATGCTAGCGGGTTTTACAAAGTAAGTTCAGGGCCATCTACCCGAAGGATCATCGATTTCTCCGATGTGGAAAATAGCATCAGTATTTTACCTACCGGACAATCGGGAAATCCGTTCAGTATGCATTATAAAGATCAGGCTGAACTATTCATCAACGGGGAATTTCGTAAAATGATGATGAATAAGAAGGAGATACAGAACGGTAAAGAAATCCTTACATTTAGCACAAAGGAATGATTCATGCTTACAAAAGTTTATGGTAGTGCCGTTTTTGGTGTAGAAGCGACGACCATCGTTGTCGAAGTCAATATAGATAAGGGAATCGGATACCACTTGGTAGGCC
>JBARCC010000201.1:0-3407 GCA_049793635.1 Maribacter sp.
GTATTTTACTGTCTTTTCCAAGGTATGGTTAACGAAAGTCTTAATTTAAAACCGATCAATAGTTAAAAATGTTAAAATTACACATTTAAATAAATAACCCTCGAGGTATTCATTGGAAGAAAGTTTAACCATTCTATGAAAACCATTCTTTTAAAAACTTTTCTCTAATACCTCCGACGCAGAGCATCGGGGAATTCTAATGATAAAATTTTTCATCAATGACCCTAGCCGTACTGCTTACCTGTTTCAACCGTAAAGAAAAAACCCTTGCTGCATTGGCATATCTCATGAAAGCCCATGCACTGGTACAGGAGCAACTATCCCTTCAAGTTTATTTGACCGACGATGGCTCTACCGATGGTACTGCCGAAGCTGTTGCCGCTACCTATCCAGAAACGATGATTCTAAAAGGAAACGGTAATTTATTCTGGGCAGGCGGGATGCGGAATTCATGGAAAGAAGCACTCAAAGGCGACTATGAGGGATATTTATTGTTGAACGACGACACGAATGTATATCCTGAATTCTTTTCAGAACTTTTGGCAGCGCATACCTATGCGCTTAGTACGTATGGAATGGGAGGCATTTATTTGGGTTCTACAAAAGATGTAAACACTCAAAAAATAAGCTATGGCGGTGCGAAACTGACCAATGCCTTCTGGTTCAAGTACCATTTTTTGGAGCCCAACGGGCAGTTTCAAACCTGTGAACTTGGCAACGCCAACATTATGTGGGTCGCACGCGACGTGGTTTCCAAAATAGGGATCTTATCGGAAGGGTATGTGCATGGTATCGCCGATTACGACTATACCTTAAAGGCAGTTGCCAAAAAAATTCCCGTACTCGTAGCCAAACAGTATTGTGGTACCTGCACCGATGATCATGCAGACATTTACCAGACCTTTCCCGAAAAAACCATAGCGGAACGCATCGCCCTGTTGCGAAATCCCCTGGCATTGGATTTTAAATCGAACCTGAACCTTATGCTACGGCATTTTCCATTGCGGGTACCCTTTGTACTTTTCAGCGCAGGGCTAAAAGTCATTTTACCGTCATTATACGTAAAAGGGCTAAGAAACAGGTAATATTTTCATTTGTTAAAGAATTCCTACTACTTTTATGGGTTGCATTTTTCGAACATCTTACTTGACCAATATACTTGAAAACGCTGTTGCAAATCAATACCGAAGCTACAGGATTGTCCACAGGACGCATCACTGAAGGGATTGGTAATGCCGTATTGGACCAAGGATGGGAAAGTCATATTGCCTACGGGAGAAAGACCGGGGAGAGTCGTTCGACCATGGTGCCCATCGGCACTAAAATGGATGCCTACTTGCATGCATTGGATACCAGAATACTGGGCCGTACCGGAGAAGCTTCGAAAGAGGCCACCAAAACCTTGCTGAAATACATCGACACCGTTGCGCCAAGTGTTATTCAACTGCACAATCTGCATGGATATTACCTTCATTTAGAACTTCTTTTCGACTATCTCCACTAAATTTCCATACCGGTGGTATGGTCTTTTCATGATCTATGGCCAATTACCGGACACTGCACGCAATTTGAAAATATAGGGTGTGAAAAATGGAAAACCACTTGCCATAACTGTCCGCAGCTTGGCGATTATCCCAAAAGTCTATTTTTCGATAGGAGTACTAGAAACCACACTACGAAAAAGCGATTGTTCACACAGCGTAGCCAATTGCAATTGGTCACTAGTTCTGAGTGGTCAAAAAAGAAAATTGCCGAATCGTTTTTAAGCGAATTTCCCGTAGAGGTCATCGCCAACGGTATAAACACCGAACTATTTTACCCTATGCCTACCCAAGGAAAAAGAAAGGAACTGCATTTAGAACAGGCCTATATTCTTCTGGGCGTTGCAGGGGTATGGACAAATACCAAAGGATTGGCCGATTTTTTGACCCTAAGTACCCTTTTAAAGCCCGATCAAATACTGATTCTTATTGGGCTCAGTAAAAAACAATTGGTCGGTTTGCCAAAAAATATAATCGGTTTGGAACGTACGGCGAATATACAAGAGCTGGCCACCTATTATACCATGGCCGATGTTTTTTTGAACCTTACCTATGCAGATACCTTCCCCACCACCAACCTAGAGGCTCTGGGATGTGGAACCCCGGTGATCACCTACAACACCGGTGGAAGTATTGAGTCGGTCTTTGAACATGCAGGAAAGATCGTAGAAAAAGGGGATTTGAACGGGGTCTTGGACGCTATTGCATCCCTTAGCCAGAGAGATTCAGCGTTTTACAAGCAAACCTGTAGTGCCTTGGCGAAAGCACATTACCATCACCGAACACAATTTGACCAATACCGACATGTATATGATCGCCTCTTACGGGAAGTAGGACATGCTACGGCATGATGCTCAAGGGAGCCCTTCGTAAACGAACAAAACAAACCTTTAACCAGTTAAACAACACCACCATGATCCCTTTTTCACCACCCTTTATTTGCAAGGAAGTTATCGATGAAGTCGTAGACGCATTACAGTCTGGATGGATCACTACAGGACCCAAGGTTAGGGAGTTGGAAAAACAGATTTCGGAAATCAACCATATAGAGGATGTTCTCTGCGTTAACTCATGGACCTCAGCGGCCATCATGGCGCTAACTTGGTTTGGCTTGGATGAGGAGGATGAGGTAATTATACCGGCGTATACCTACAGTGCCACCGCACTATCGGTAATTCATGCCGGTGCCAAAGTGGTCATGGTCGACGTAGCGGAGGATTTTAATATGAACGTAGCGGCATTGATCGCTGCCATCACCCCGAATACGAAGGTAATCATGCCGGTCGATTTTGGGGGACTCCCCGCAGATTATCTCGCCATACAAGAGCTGATATCCTCCAAAGAAATACAAGCACTGTATCGACCCAAATCTGCCTTGCAAGAAAAATTGGGCAGAATTCTCATTGTAGCCGATGCTGCACATTCTTTTGGTGCACGATTTTATGCGAAAAATGAAAAATGCGCCGCAGATTTGGTGATCTATTCGCTGCATGCCGTAAAAAACATCTCTTCGGCTGAAGGAGGGGCCTTAGCGGTCAATCTGCCAACACCCTTTGATAATGTAGCCGTAAAGAACGAAATGAAATTACTGTCCCTAAATTGTCAAACCAAGGACGCTTTCGCAAAGGCCATCGCTGGGAATTGGAAATATGATATTGTAGGGCTTGGCCTCAAAATTAATATGCCCGACGTAAATGCGGCGATCGCGATCGGACAATTAAAACACTATACCTTTTTGAGTGAGCGTCGAAAGCATATCTTCAACATGTACGTGCAAAGATTCAGTGCGTACGACTGGATACAACTTCCCTTGGCCCACACAGCTTATGCGACCTCTTCCTTTCATCTTTTTCCGATACGCATACC
>JBARCC010000202.1:0-2719 GCA_049793635.1 Maribacter sp.
ATTACAAGTTCTAATTCAAGTTCAAGGGCCAAGTATCAAGTTCAAGTTTAAGAACGGAATTGATTATTTGAGAAGTTGCAGCGGCTAAAAAAGGGTCTCATGGAATTTAGAGCACTAGCTTTCAAAAGCGCAAGTATCAAGTTCAACTACAAGAACATTGCTTCGGGTTTGATGCATTGCACTACCATTGTTGAAATACGAACCTGGGGAAGGTGAATCGTTCTACTAAGCCACAAACCATTTTTGCCTAGTAGGTTCTGGAGCGTTTGACCGAAGGTTTTCGAGATCTCTGCATGTAAAACAATCGATTTAGACCTTGCTTGTCCGCTTTATCCGTTTAAATTGAAATTTTTTACCGTCCCACTGATCCCATGAACAAGTTCAAAAGATTTCGAAGCGTCCCATAAGTACGTTCTCATTGACCTTCAAGGATTTTTGCATAACTTTGCATCCCAAAATAGAATAAAAGCGTGCCTAAAATAGGAGACATACTATTACCCGATTTCCCATTACTTCTTGCCCCTATGGAAGATGTGAGCGACCCGCCCTTTCGTGCGCTGTGCAAGGAGCAGGGAGCTGATGTGGTGTATACCGAATTCATTTCTTCGGAAGGGCTGATCCGCGATGCCGCAAAAAGCGTCATGAAACTTGATATTTATGAGAAGGAACGGCCGGTAGGGATACAGATTTTTGGCGCAAATTTGGACAGCATGTTGCAGTCTGTAGAGATTGTGGAGAAATCAAATCCGGATATTATCGATATCAATTTTGGGTGCCCGGTAAAAAAAGTGGTTTCCAAAGGTGCCGGGGCCGGTATACTTAAGGATATCGATCTGATGGTTTCGTTGACCAAAGCGATGGTGGAGCATACCAAATTGCCCATCACGGTAAAAACAAGATTGGGGTGGGACGATGACTCCATTAAAATTGTGGAGGTGGCAGAACGTTTACAAGACGTAGGTTGCAAGGCAATATCCATCCATGGCAGAACCCGTGCCCAAATGTATAAGGGGAACGCGAATTGGCATCCTATCGCCGAGGTGAAGCGTAATCCTAGAATGCACATTCCGGTGTTCGGAAATGGGGATGTCGACACGCCAGAGGCGGCAGTAAAGATGCGGGATGAATTTGGACTTGATGGTGCGATGATCGGCAGGGCTAGTATTGGATATCCGTGGATTTTTCGGGAAATAAAACATTACTTTGAAACTGGGAGCCATTTAGCGCCACCCACGATGGAAGAACGTGTGGATGCCGCGCGTCGCCACTTGCAAATGTCAATCGATTGGAAGGGTGAGATTCTGGGTGTTTTCGAAACCCGGCGGCACTATACCAACTACTTCAAGGGCATTCCGAATTTTAAGGAGTACCGTATGAAAATGGTCACCAGTGATGATTCCGCATCGGTTTTTGAAGCCTTCGATGAGGTTTTGGAGAAATTTGGGAACTACGAATTTGCGACTACCTGAGCCCCTAAAGCCCCTTGCCCCTAAAGTGGGAATTCTTTACTGGATGTATAATTGAATGTTTATCATCAGGGGTTATTTTTTTGGAGTTAAATTTTATAAATAGGTGTTTTCATCAACATGCAAAGGCAAACTACAATGCTGAGAACTACGTAGTTTTAGAGCTGAAATAATGTTTTATCAGAACTCGTGGTTTGATTTAAAAACCCAATTTAATCGAATTACAAGTACGCAACAGTAAGAGTTCCCCCTTTGGGGGCTTAGGGGGCTTCAGCTTTTTTAAGGCCCTTGCACCAACTTTTTGGTAATGCTACTGCTTGCAATTTTTGAGGCAATGATGCCCAAAATAACAATGGTCGATAGGACAATGACGACATTGATCAATTCGAATTTCACGGGATAGGCCAACGAAGGGGTGATTCTTAACCAGCCAAAAGCGAGTTGCGACCATATCAACAGACCCCCGAGCAGCACGCCAATAAGTCCTCCAAGACCGGTAACCAAGACTCCCTGAACAAAATAAATACGGCGTAGCGCTTTGATTGTGGTGCCTAAGCTATACAAGGTTTTGGAATTTTGCCGTTTATCCAAAATCATCATGATGATGGCGCCCACTACGTTAAAAAGCGCAATGATAAGCACCAGGGTAAAGATGAGATACGTCGCTATATTTTCGGTATTCAACATTTTGTGCAGCGTGCTGTTCAGTTCTTGACGGTTTTTGAGTGCTATACCCTTTCCCAGAATCGTTTTTATTTCCGACCGTACGGATTTGGGGTCGACCCCTTCATCCATCTTAAAATTAATACCGGAAATTTGAAGGGAATCTTTTTCCAAAAGGGCCTGGGTCAACCGTAAATCTGCGAAGACATATTTATTATCGAGATCTGCCTCTACGGCATAAATATCACTAACAACCACGGGCAACTGATTGTATAAAGAGCCTAAGGTCTGTTGTGAAATGGAACCCTTGCCCGGTTTAAAGGCATAGATCTGCATTGGGTTTCGAAACTGATTCACGGCCACTCCTAAAATATTAGTTATACCGGCACCCACTACAACTTGAGAATTTTCTACAGTCCAATTATTATAAATTAACGTACTGTCTATCCCTGTGACCTTTACATAATTACTATCGATTCCTTTTACGTAGGCGATTAGGTTTTTACCTTGATGTTCCAGCGATACTTTTTCCTCGATTTCTTTGGAGTAATAGGCCAAGCCGTTAACATTGTATAGTTGCCGTTCTTGGT
>JBARCC010000203.1:0-4342 GCA_049793635.1 Maribacter sp.
TATGGACCATCAACTGCGCCCAAGAATACGTTTGGACAGAGAACTTTTGATTTTTCCTAGAATTTTTCTAGAGGGAGAATACGAGTATAGAGCAGACTTTGGATGGGTCAATGATTTAGAGAATAACCAATCCTTTGAAAGTGAAACACAATGGTTGGTAGGGGTTGCATACATTCTTTCCCGAAATTTTTCAGTCCAAGGAAACTACAATAATCGATATGGTTGGGGCGGCGGACTTTTGGTAAGATTTTAAATATGAGACAATACAAAAACAATAGCCTGAGTTTGACCGGAGCCGTATCCCTGGGTACCGGAGTCATGATCGGTGCCGGTATTTTTGCGCTGTTGGGCCAAGTGGCCGAGCTATCAGGGCAATGGTTTCCCATCGCATTTTTGGTCGGTGCCATTATCTCAGGGTTTAGTGCGTACTCCTATATAAAAATGTCAAATGCCTATCCATCCGCGGGTGGAATAGCCAATTACCTGAAAAAGATTTATGGCAAGAGTGCATTGACCGCTTCCGGGGCATTGTTGATGGCCTTTTCGATGGTCATCAATGAAAGTCTGGTCGCACGCACTTTTGGATCCTACACCTTACAATTGTTCGATGTGGGCGATGATAGTATTTGGGTTCCTATTTTGGGTGTTCTGCTATTGGTCGTAGCCTTTTTGATCAACATTTCAGGGAACAATATTATCGGTAAATCATCCTTGGTCATGGCCATCTTAAAGATTGGCGGCATTTCCATTTTTGCCATTGGTGGACTTTGGGCCGCAGGGTTTTCTTTTGGCGAGGTAATTCCATCCAGCGATTTGACCGAATATCCCGTTACAAGTTATTTGGGGGCTTTGGCCTTATCGATTTTGGCGTATAAGGGGTTTACTACTATAACCAATAGCGGGGGCGAGATTGTAAACCCAAATAAAAACGTAGGCAGGGCCATTATCATTTCACTGGCAATTTGCACCTTAATATACCTGTTGGTAGCGTTTGCAGTATCATCCAATCTTTCCATAGAAGAAATTATAAAAGCCAAAGACTATTCATTGGCAGAGGCGTCAAAACCGGCCTTTGGCAAATATGGTCTTTGGTTTACGGTAGGCATCGCTATTGTGGCCACAATTTCTGGGGTCGTGGCAAGTGTTTTTGCGGTGTCCAGAATGACGGCCATGCTTACCGATATGGAGCTTATTCCCCATAACCATTTTGGCATGTCGGGCGATATCCAAAGACATATGCTGGTATACACCGTTGTATTGGCCATCACGTTGACCGTTTTGTTCGACCTCACACGAATCGCCTCCTTGGGTGCGATCCTCTATCTGATCATGGATATCGGAATCCATTGGGGCATTTTAAAAAATCTGAAAAAGGAAATAGAGGCAAACACCTACATAATCGCAACTGCCATTTTTCTGGATCTTATCGTTCTGGGAGCCTTTCTATATATAAAGGCATCGAGCGATATACTGGTGGTAGTCGTAGCGGCAGTACTGATGGTACTCATATTTACGGGGGAAAAATGGTTTTTGAAAAGAAAAGATTAGTCTGATGTAAAATCGGACACAGTATAAAGGATTTATTAACCTAAAAATTAGAAAACATGAAAACAACGGTAAAGATTTTAGTAGTAATTGGATTTATTGGAACAATTACGGGATGCAAATCAACTTTCAACGCCACCGAGACCTTGCAAGTGGAAGAAAATAGAGATGCCGTCTATCAGGAAATCATTTCGAACCCTATTCAGTTCACAAATTTCATCAGTGAGGCACGAAAGAACGAAGATGCCAAAAAGATAATGATGAAGACCCATATGGAACAGATGGAATCGGGAAATATGAAAATAATGATGGACAAGAATCCGGAAATGAAAGAAAAAATGCAAGCCCATATGCAGCAAATGATGGACAAGAACCCTGAAATGAAAAAAAAGATGCATTCCAAAATGCTGGGTAAAATGATGGAAAGCGAAAAGGGCCGACAGCTATTGATGGAAAAAATGCACAATAATGAAATGATGAAAAAAGAAATGAAGGAAAGAATGAAAAAAATGATGGAAGAGAATCCGGATATGATGGAGGGAATGATGCAGAAGATGATGGAAAAAAATCCTGAAATGATGCAAAAAATGAAAGAGAAAATGAAGAATAAGGGGCAGTAAATCCCCGAATCCCATTGGCAATGAGAACAGTTTGTTTAACAATTAAAAAGATATAGTTATGATGATGTGGTGGTGGATACTGATCCCGGTTATTTTGATATTAGCAATATTCCTTTTCAGAGGAGGAAGTTCGCGAAGCTCCCAAAGAAAGGAAAATCCTATGGATATCCTCGACAACCGCTTCGCAAAGGGTGAGATAACCAGGGAAGAATACGAAGAACAAAAACGAACGATTAATTCTAAGAACTAAAAAGATGAACTATTATTTCAATAAAACCCTAAACGAAGACTTTAAAAGCGTAATCGAAAGGGTTACCGAAGAACTAAAAAACGAAGGTTTTGGCATTTTGACGGAAATCGATGTGAAGGAAACCTTGAAAAAGAAATTGGACGTCGATTTCAAGAAGTACAAAATACTCGGTGCCTGTAACCCGCCTTATGCACATAAAGCATTGGAAGCGGAAGATAAGATAGGGACCATGCTACCGTGTAACGTAATCGTGCAGGAAATCGAGGAGGGTACGGTAGAGGTGGCCGCGGTAAACCCAATGGCCTCGATGCAAGCCGTAGAAAATGAAAAATTGGCCGAGGTGGCCGACGAGATTACGGCCAAGCTTGAGCACGTGATAGAAAAGCTTTAAAAACGGAACGATGGAAAACGGCAAAGAGAAGACAAGGGAAATTCCCGGTCAAGATTACGCGGAAAGCCAGAACACTCCCTATTGCATAACACGGCGATATGGCCAAACGTTCGAACAGACGGTAAAAAAACTCAAAAACGGACTTGAGAAATTGGGCTTCGATATTGTTGGCGAGTTCGATGTACAGCAGTATTTAAAATCCAAAATAGAGAAGATGCCCAAGCATCTTATTCTCTTGGTCTGCGAGAAGGAAACGGCCTCACAACTGATTACCACTGATACCCAAATGGGTATTCTGTTTCCTTGCAATGTAACCGTCAAAGAGGTTCAAGACAATTCGGCAATAGAAATAGCCATTGAGGATACGGATACCACTTGGGCAGCATCCATGAAATCTGAAATACAGGATATAGCAAAAAACACGAAAGCAACCTTGACGAAGGTGCTGGATAACATCGAACAAAGTCACTTTAAACTATAATCAATATTAAAAATTACAAACAATGAAAAAAGTAAGAATATCAATAGGAATTCTGGCAATAGCAGTAATTGCAGTAAGTGCAACATCTTGTAAGGACACGAAAAAAGAGGGTAATAGTACAGACGGGGTACAATCCGAACATATGGATGACAATGGGCACATGGGCGATGGAATGGACGATCATTCAGATTTGGATCATGATAACATGCAATCCTCCGAAAGTATGATGTCTACGAACGAACATTCGATGATGTCCTCCAAAATTGTCGGGGATTATTTGGAACTAAAGAACGCTTTGGTTGCCGATGACAAAGAGGCAGCGGCGAAAGCAGGCGGAACCATGGTTGCTTCCTTAAATGATTTTGATACGAGTTCTTTTCCCTCTGGACATCAGGAGGAATTAAAGGATATCATCGAAGATGCCAAGGAACATGCCGAACATATCGAAAAAAGCCCTATCGATCATCAGCGGGAACATTTTGATGTATTGAGCAAGGACGTAATTGACCTGATTGCCATCACAGGAACGGAACAAACCTTGTACCAAGATTTTTGCCCCATGTACAACAATAACAAGGGAGCACAATGGTTGAGTGCCACTGAAGAAATCAAGAATCCTTATTACGGAAGCAAAATGATGAGCTGCGGAAGTGTACAAAAGCAGATCAATTAAGTGAAGGCGGTAAAGGTCACAGGATGGATTCTTTTGGTTGCGTTGGTGGGCATCCAGTTTATGCCCACCGATCGCAATCAAAGCGATTTTATACCCAAAACGGATTTTATGGTCGTAAACGAGGTGCCAAAAAATATCGAGAACATCATCAAAACCTCCTGTTATGACTGCCACAGTAACAATACCGACTATCCTTGGTACAATAAGGTACAACCTGTGGCGTGGTACTTGGAAGACCATGTGGAGCATGGCAAGGAAGAATTGAATTTTAATGAATGGGATTCCTATTCATCACGAAGAAAGAACAGCAAGCTAAAATCCATTATAAGCCAAATCGAGGATGATGAAATGCCGCTTGCATCCTACACGCTCATCCATAGAG
>JBARCC010000204.1:0-2519 GCA_049793635.1 Maribacter sp.
CTTTTGTAGGCAAAATGGTGAAAGAGGCGGCGACGATATTTCCCGAACTGCACTTTATGCCCATCGCCCTTCAACGTATGGGAACCCAATATACGGTAATACCTAGAGGGGATACACTTTTTAAAGAGGGTGACCAGGTATACTTTATAACGGTAAAAGAGGGAGTGGACGAACTCTATAAACTTACCGGAAAGAAAAAAGCGGAAATAAAGAATGTGATGATATTGGGCGGTAGCAAAGTAGGTTACAAAACGGCCAAAGATCTGTGCGCGAATAAATTCAATGTTAAGCTCATTGAAAAAAATAAGGAGAAGGCGTTCGATTTGGCAGATGAACTCCCAAATGCCTTGGTGATCAACGGTGATGGTAGGAATGTGGAATTACTGGAGGAAGAAAGTCTAGAATCTATGGATGCCTTCATCGCAGTGACCGGTAATTCCGAAACCAACATCATGTCATGTTTAGTGGCAAAATCCAAATTCATTAAAAAGACCATCGCATTGGTCGAGAATATGGATTATTTTCAACTTTCACACTCTATCGGTATCGATACCCTTATCAATAAAAAGCTGCTTGCCGCCAATAATATTTTCAGGCACATACGTAAAGGGGAGGTGGTCGCGTTGATGCGATTGAACAATTTAAATGCCGAAATTCTAGAATTCATTGTTAAGAAGGATTCAAAAGTAACCGGGGCGACGATTCGGGAACTTGATTTCCCGAAGGCGGCCACGATAGGCGGGGTGGTACGTGATGGCGTAGGTCATATTGCCCTAGGGGGTTTTGAAATAAAAGAAGGGGATCGAGTGGTAGTATGTTGTTTGCCCACGGAGATTTCTAAAATAGAGCGAATGTTTCTGTAACATGCGATTGAACTCAAGAATCATCTTTCATTTAATGGGTCTGTTGCTGCTGTGCAACGGAGGTTTTATGCTATTGGCCGCTTTGGTAAGTGGCATTTACCAAGACGGCGCGACCTTGAGCATTACATTGGCGGCCATCAGTACCATGTTCGTGGGCGTTTTTGCAATGTTTTACACACGTGGGCATAAAAAAGAGGTCAAGCAGAAAGAGGGGTATATCATTGTTACGTTCGGGTGGATTATCATGTCACTTTCCGGGATGTTGCCGTACTTATTTTCTGGGGCGGTACCGGAGATTACCAACGCTTTTTTTGAGACAGTGTCTGGCTACACGACCACCGGGGCCTCCATTATGGACGACATCGAATCCATGCCAGAGGGTATTCTGTTTTGGCGTAGTCTTACGCACTGGATAGGCGGTATGGGAATCATTGTGTTGGCGATTGCCATTTTGCCCCTGTTGGGTATTGGAGGAATGCAACTGTTCTCGGCAGAGGCTCCCGGGCCTAGTTCAGATAAGTTGCATCCCAGAATTACCGATACGGCAAAGCGCCTTTGGTTGATTTACTTTGGGTATACGGTCGCGGAAACGATTCTGCTCAAACTTGCGGGGATGTCTTTTTTCGATGCTATCAACCATGCGTTGGCCACCTTATCTACGGGTGGGTTCTCCACGAAAAATGCGAGTATCGCCTATTGGAACGATCAGCCATTGATACAGTATATTATCATTCTTTTCATGTTTTTGGCAGGGAGCAATTTCGTACTTAGCTATTTCGCGTTCAAAGGAAAAGTGCAAAAGATATTACAGGATGAGGAGTTTCGATATTATGCTGGCTTCATCGTTGCGTTTACCATAATCGTTGCTTTCGTAATTTATTACAAAGCCGATATTACGGAGCTTACACCAGGGTACCCGATGGTCTTGGGAAAAGCGGAAAGTTCTTTTAGACATGCATTGTTCCAAATTATTTCGGTAATCACTACCACAGGTTTTGTAAGTGCCGATTTCACCCAATGGACTCCATTTTTGACCGTTTTCTTTTTCGGACTTTTCTTCATGGGAGGTTCTGCCGGGTCCACGGCGGGAGGTATAAAAGTGATGCGTCATGTACTCATCATTAAGAATGCCTTGTTGGAATTTAAACGCACGCTGCACACGAATGCCATAATTCCCGTACGGTATAACAATAAAACCGTCAAAGAGAAAATTGTCTATAACATTATCGGTTTTTTTGTGCTGTACATGTTGCTTTTTATCATCGGGGCACTAGGGCTAGGCGCTCTAGGTTTGGATTTTGAATCTGCCGTAGGAGGTGCAGCATCTTCTCTAGGCAATGTAGGTCCGGCATTGGGGAGTTTAAATCCTGTCAGCAACTTCAACAGTTTACCGATGCTCGCCAAATGGTGGTGCGGATTTTTAATGCTCGCCGGAAGATTGGAATTGTTTACGGTGCTTATTTTATTGACACCCTATTTTTGGAAACGCACTTAAAACTCCCAACGAAACGCCACATCGTAGATGTAGCTCAGGTCGCACCATTTTCACTTGTTTTTCTTGAACATCGATTTAAAACATAAAATAAGGTTTTAGGTATGTATTAACGTTTGTGACAAACGTTTATCGATACCCTTTCGTGTACACCGTGCGGTTTG
>JBARCC010000205.1:0-6433 GCA_049793635.1 Maribacter sp.
AGTATCATTTGAGCAGGAGGCAAATTACCTATGCATGCCTAGGAATGCATATTTAAATATCGATACCATCATGAATACGTATAAGACCATGAAATTTCTACTACTAGCCGCATTGGCTTCCTCATGCATTTCAGGCGTAGGGCAACACCCAAATATCACAACCCAATTGTACGACACGTATGAAACGTACAAAGAACCTACGCTCGCCAAAAGACGCATCAAACGTAATGACATTCAACCCCTAATCGATACCTATACCAAAAATCCCAAATTCAAGGTAAGCACCGTGGGAACATCCATCGGGGGTAAACCCTTAAGCCTCATTAGCATCGGGTCGGGAACAACCAGTGTATTTCTTTGGTCCCAGATGCATGGAGATGAGCCCACGGCGACCCAGGCCATTTTTGACATCATGAATTTTTTGGACAGCCCCGATTTTAAATCCGAAAAAGCGGAAATCCTTAAAAACCTTAGTATTCATTTTTTACCGATGTTGAACCCGGATGGGGCGGAACTTTTTCAGCGCAGAAACCTTTTAGGGATAGATATCAATAGGGACGCACTGCACTTGCAGTCCCCCGAATCAAAAACCTTAAAACGGGTGCGCGATAGTTTGGATGCCGATTTCGGCTTTAACCTGCACGATCAAAGCACCTATTACAATGCGGAGCGAACAGGGAAGCCCGCCACCATATCGTACTTGGCCCCAGCGTACAACTACGAGAAAGAAATCAATGAAACCCGTGGGAACGCCATGAAAATAATCGTTTTCATGAATGAGATTCTTCAAAAATATGCGCCCGGGCAAGTGGGCCGCTACAACGATGATTTTGAACCAAGGGCATTTGGAGACAACATCCAAAAATGGGGAACAAGTACCATCCTCATCGAGTCGGGTGGCTACCCAGAGGATACTGAAAAACAAGAAATACGCAAGCTGAACTATGTGTCCATTCTCTCTGCCATCTACACGATTGCCAAAAAGAACTACACAGACATTGCAATAACGGCCTACGACAAAATTCCAGAGAACGACCGTAAGCTGTTCGATTTAAAAATAGTGGGTGCCAAGTATGAATTAATGGGGGACGTTTATAAACTGGATTTGGGCATCAACCAGGTAGAAGTGGATAATCCCGACCACAATACGTTTTGGTACAGTAGTCGCATCATAGACCAAGGGGATCTTTCAACGTATTATGGTTACGAAACGTTGGATGCCTCCGAGTATACCATCAAACCTGCGAAAGCGTACCCTAAAACCGTAAATACACTTGAGGAGGTTAAAAAGTTGAATTTCAGGGAATTACTTTCTCAAGGCTATGGCTATGTGCGCATGGCCAATATCTCCTCAAAACTTGTGAACGCCCCGGTACCGGTGCACATCGTTGGCGCAAATTATAAAATCCCCGCTCTTTTCTTAACACCGGGAATCAATCCTACCTTTTTTTTGGAAAAGGAGGGTAAACGACGTTTCGCTGTGATCAATGGTTTTTTAGTCGACCTGCAACAAGCCCCGATTGAAATACCGAACGCAATGATTTTTAGATAACAGAAATGTTTCGTGCCTTTAAGAGCTGTTACATTCGTTTATGTTTCAGGTTATAAAATTGGTCATTAAGATAAGATCGTTGAAGATGTTTGAATAGAAAGCAATAAAAAAATGGGAAGCGCTTGCTTCCCATTTTTTGACTTTATAGTTAGTTTTTTAACTGGTTTCAACCTGTTACTCCGCATCCAAAAGAGCAAAGAACTTATCCAAATTAGGAAGAATAACAATCTTAGTTCTTCGGTTCATGGCCATATTCTCCTTTGAATCGTTTTCAACCAAGGGCGAGTAACTACTTCTGCCCGATGCGATCAATTGAGAGGGATCTACGCTATATTCATTTTGTAATTTACGTACGATCGAAGTGGCACGCTTTACACTCAAATCCCAGTTATCGCTAAACATGGGTGTATTGATGGTTCTAGAATCGGTATGACCTTCTACCATGACTTCCATACTCGGTTCTGATTTGATGACTTCCGCCAATTTCTTCAATACCTTATCCGCTTTATTGCTGATCTTGTAGCTAGCGGTGTTGAACAGTAATTCATCAGAAATGTTGATCATGACCACTGTTTTGTCAATACTTACGTCGACATCCTCGCCTTCATCAGAAATTGACTTTTTCAATTTATAGGAAACGGCCAAATTCATTGAATCTTGTAACGTTTTCGCCGCAGCCAATTTCGCGGGGTCTACATTTTTCAAGGTACTGCGCATTTTAGCCTTGGTGTTATTGCTCATTACAGCAACGTCGTCTACAGAAGTGAACTGGCTATCGTTCATTTCCTTTAAAGAATTGATCTTGGAATTATACTCTTCTACCCTGGCCTCGATACTGGTCATTTTAGCTTCCAATTCCTCCTTTTCAACCTGGGTCTTGGTCAAAGCACTTTGGGTCTGGGACAGGTTATCTTCTAAAGCCACATATTTCTTTTTGGAAACACATGAGGATAGCACTGCTACCGATACTAAAGTTAACAATGATACTCTTTTCATTTTTTGTTGTTTTAATTATTAGAAATGTAATCGCTTGTATATACGGAGGTAATCGACAAACGGACGTTTTAACGGTCGAACGGTAGACCCTATGCGCTTCGAAACGAAGACAACAAAATGATAATCAGCCAGTTGTTCCTTAAAATTTTAGCAAAAAAAAAGAAGCGTTAAACGCTTCTTTTTTACTTTTTAGGAACAGCGGGTTACTGGCAACCTCCCGTAAAGCCGTTGGCACTGAATTTTGTTTGAACAGCTCCCTGTCGGGCACCTGTCTTCACCTCAATGGCTAAATTGTTCTCCCCACTTCCGTCACGTTTAGGGCTACAGTATTCGAAAAGGTAATAGCTATTCGCCCTTTCGGATACTTTCTCTGAAATATCGTTAAAAGTCGTTTCCAATTCATCTTTGTTCTGTGCAAATACACTCGCCGTTTTGCCTATAGAAGATAATACATCAACATCGATTTCGCCACCCAAACCAATACTGAAAAATGAAATGTTCGCGTTGGCTTCATTTACCTTTTTCAACGCCGCTGATTCGGTGAATCGTGAAGCTTGGTCGGTTCCGTCCGTAAAGATCACTACCGAGGCAGCACCTATTTTTCCACCGGCAGTGGACGCCTGCACCAAGTTGGAAGCGATATCGGTCGACTTGATCACCGCTCCGTAAAGATCCGTAGATGGGTCATTGCTGATATCATCGGTAATACCATCGATTGCAGTGACCAGCTCCTCCCTAGAAGGTGTCAACTCGTTCAGCAAATGAAGTTTGTCCTCACCATCGAACCAATAAATGGCCATTTTAATAGATTCCTGAGCAGTCGCAGGCATCACCGCGTTGATAAAACTTGTCGAAGCCAATTTCAGCTCTTGCAGACTACTGCTCAACACACTGTTGCTCAAATCCAACACCAATAAGGTATTGTTTGAGAAAATTTGTGAGTTCGGGGAAATTCGCGCAGAGGATTCTGATGTGGAAATCGTGTTGAAACAATCGTCGTTCCTACCTTGCTCGTAAATGGTGAATTGGTTGGCTGTTAATCCTGATACCGGGTTGTTGTTCGTATCCGAAACCCTGAAGAAAATGGACACCTTACCAGGTAAGGTCGTAAATTGTTCTTGGATCGATAATACGAGTTCCCCTTCATCCAAACCTAAACAATCGTCTACCGGTTGGCCTTTTCCGAGACCGTCACCCAGATCCAAATCCAAGCGCACATCATCATCGGCATTACCGCAAGAAACAAGGAACGTTAACAGCATAAAAACGCTGAAGGTCTTCAATATAAATTTCATATTCATTAAGTATTAGTTCAACTAGCAGAACGGACAAAGTCTATTTTAATTATGGGATATTTTAAAATAAATGTTAAAGATTGTTAAAGCAAAGCGCAATGGTATCGTAGGTGGAGGAAAAGCACGTAAGTTCCTTTGATTAATGAGGCTATTAACATTAAAATTTTAAGCCTATTTTTGTCTTGACGACCATAATAATGTACTAATGACCCACGAGTTCAAAACCATAATCAAAGCCTACAAAAATGCCAAAGGCGAGAATTTGCGCTGTGTGTTGGCCACGGTGGTCGCATTGGAGGGCTCGTCGTACCGTAAACCTGGGGTAAGAATGCTGATCAGGGAAGATGGTGTATTGGTAGGTGCCGTAAGTGGAGGCTGTGTGGAAAAGGAAATCGTGTTTCAGGCACAGTCCGTTTTTGAAAAATCCGTCTCAAAGCTAATGACGTACGATGGCAGGTTTCGACTAGGATGCGAAGGCATCTTATACATTATGATAGAACCTTTTTCCCCCTCCGATGCACTGGTCGAGAAATTTGAAGCGTGTATCGCACAACGCCATCCGTTTACAATCACCACCCCGTACCATATCCTATTCGGTGAGTATCCGCAGTATGGAAGCTTGATCTCTCTGGATACGGAAACGTTTCCTTTCCATGCGTTAACCCAAGAACAACCCCATGCGCTTCATTTTGAACAAACCCTTACACCCTGTAATCGACTACTTATTATAGGTGGAGAACACGATGCCGTTCAACTTTCACATTTCGCTTTGACCATGGGCTGGGAGGTACTGGTTGCGGTGACCCCAAAAGAAGATAAGACGATGGCCGATTTCCCGGGAATCGACGGATTTTTAAATTACGAGCCCGAAGCCTTTCCGACAGCCGGTATCGATTCAAATACGGCCGTGGTATTAATGACACATAGCTATGTGAAGGATTTGAAATACCTTTTGCAATTGAAAAATACCGAAGCGCTATATGTGGGTCTTTTAGGCCCGGCGAAACGGAAAGAAAAATTATTGGCCGAGTTGATGGAACGCGACCTGAATATCGACCTCGATTTTGTAGAACATCTACACGGGCCCGCAGGTCTTGACATTGGGGCCATTACCCCACAAGAAATTGCGGTATCCATCTTAGCGGAAATACTTACCGTGATGCGAAAGACTACGCCTATGATGTTGAAGGATAAAGAAAAGCGCATTCACTCATGAATGAACCGCTGCACATCGCTGCGCTAATCATGGCGGCGGGGGCTTCCCGTAGAATGAACGGTATCAAACAGGTATTGCCTTGGAAAGAATCCAATTTTTTATTGGAGACCCTTAAAACGGTGACACGAACCAAAGCGACCAAGATTGAAATCATTCTTGGTGCCAATGCAGATAATATCATGGATACCTGTCGGTTGAAAGAATCAAAAGTACCAATTTCAATCAATCCGAACTGGTCGCAAGGTTTGGGAAACAGCATTGCTTTTGGAACGGATATGCTACTGAAAAACACTAATAAACCGGACGGTATTTTAATCTGTCTGGCCGATCAACCTTTACTTACCACCTCCTATTTAAACCTGCTTATCGATACGTTCTCAAGTGACCGCTCTAAAATAGTAGCGACCAAATATGGCTTTAAGGCGGGAGTTCCTGCGGTATTCCCTAATCTATTTTTTAAGGAATTGAGGCAACTACAAGGAGACCAAGGCGCAAAAGAGATGATGCAACGCAACTCGAACAGGATGACTATCTTAGACGCACAACATCAGGTGACCGATATTGACACGCTACCCGAATATGAACGACTTCTAAAAGAACACAATGCTTATGATATATGATACTATGCTACGAAAAATAGATACGTTTTGTGTTCTGTCGACGATGCTGCTCTCGCTACACCTTGGACTTGCGCAAGAAATGGGTTTCGAAGAGTATAGTCCTACATCAACCTTGGTCGTACCCGGAGCTGAACTAAAAAAAGCTAAATTCCCGTTTATCGATGTGCACAGCCATCAAAGGGATATGTCGGTAGAAGCCCTGAACGGTCTGGTAACCGATATGGATGCCATGAACGAGGCGATCATGGTGAATTTGAGCGGCGGTTCAGGAGCCGATCTAAAGGAAAAGATTGGTAATATCAATAAAAGCTATCCCAACCGATTCGCAGTTTTTGCCAATGTAGATTTCGAAGGAGCAAAGGATAGGGCATGGGGTGAAAAAGCCGCGGCACAGTTAGAACAGGATATTAAAAATGGTGCCAAAGGCTTGAAGGTGTTTAAAAGTCTTGGACTAAGAAATACCGATGCGGAGGGTAAGCGACTGCCCATCGACGACCCGCGATTAGACCCCATTTGGGCGAAATGTGCAGAAATGGGAGTTCCCGTATTAATACATGCCGCTGATCCTAAATCGTTTTGGGATCCTATGGATGCCCGTAATGAACGTTGGTTGGAGCTTAAAACACACCCAAGGCGCAAACGTACCGCAACAGACCCGGCCCCCTTCGAGCAGATTATCCAAGAACAACACAACGTTTTTAAAAGACATCCTAAAACTAATTTTATCAATGCCCATATGGGTTGGTATGCGAAC
>JBARCC010000206.1:0-7769 GCA_049793635.1 Maribacter sp.
GATGAAAGAAGTATTGAAAAGAAGGCCGGCAAATAGGAGAACTATTCTTTTTAGATGCATGTGTATAGAATGGATAAGATGCCCAAAATAGCAGGTACGGATTGGATATAGAATATTTTTTTAGAGATAGAAAATGCCCCGTAAGCGCCAGCAATGGTTACACAGGCTAAAAAGAATAGGGCGATATTGTTTTTCCAGACAGGGTCATCGATTAAGAAGGTCCATAAAAGCCCTGCCGCCAAAAAACCATTATAGAGGCCTTGGTTGGCCGCCATACTTTTTGTTGGCCGGAACAGATCTTTAGGAAAATGTGCAAAGATTTTTGGACCTTTGGTTTCCCATGCGAACATTTCGAAATATAAAAAGTAGAGGTGCAGTACCGCGACGAATCCAATGAGTATGTTGCTTAAAATTTCCATGGCTAATCTTTTGCGATAAACCGCTCATCCACAGGCATAACGTTACCACAATTTGAGCACGTTCTAAGTTCTTTCGAGCTGTAGAAGTGTTTGAAATGACTTAAAAAATCGGTTTCGATGTCATTTAGGGTAAAGTAGGCTTCGTATAGTTTATGGTTGCATTGATCACAAAACCATAACAAACCATCGTCAACGTTCATATCCGCACGTTTTCGTTCAATGACCAACCCTATGGAATCCTTTTTTCTTACCGGGGAATGTGGGATTTTTGCTGGGTGCAGGTACATATCACCAGGGCCCAAGCTCATGGTTTTCTTTTTGCCATCTTCTTGAACGTGAATTTCTATATTTCCCTCCAACTGATAAAAAAGTTCCTCAGTTTCATTATAATGATAGTCCTTTCGGGCATTTGGCCCTGCGACGATCATCACGATGTAATCGCCTGCATCGGTATACAGATTTTTATTGCCGACGGGCGGTTTTAGCAAATCTCTATGTTCCTCAATCCACATATTGAGGTTAAAAGGGGGTCTGATGCTCATTTCGTTTATTTTTAATGAAAGTTAAAGAATACAATAGCGTGTACCTAGAATTTTAGGCATAAAAAATAGCTTGTGTGGATGAAGAAGTTTTAGTCTTAATAATTTCTTGACGGCTCTGTTTCGGGTGTAGCGTTCAGATTATCGATTTTTAAAGAATTAAGAACCAAGGGTAAAGACGAAAAGGTTCGAGCTCCTACCTTCAGAAGGGTAGGTCGTGGTTCTTGTTGAACGGTCTTGATTCTGAAACCTCAGTGGTGCTACCCTAGTGTAGTTCACGAACCTGTACTTTAGTAAAAAAGCAAGTTACCGTAGGGAGAACTTATTTGATACTTGTTAAAAAGCGTACTAAATGTAGGGGTTCTACCCTCAATGAAATGGAGCATTCAAAAAGTTCTTAGCTCGGGAAGTTTACATTTGACTGAAAGCCATCCCCCTCCTTATTAGGGAATTGTGGAGGCCGGCATACTGCTTTGGCGTGTAAAAGCAACTATTGGGATCGCTTGCTCGGCGTGACCTACGTAAATCGCTCCCAAAGAGGGACTTTTCGCTCTTGCCGCTAAGTAAGCGAATTCCTGAATGAAGAGCCATATAACCATTAAATTCCTGGTAGAACCAACCCAACAACAGGGCTTAATAATGCCTACCAAGGTGGAGGCTTACTTATGCCTATTTAGGCATTTAGAAACATACTTTCTATTGTAAGAATCGTTTTGAAATCAAAGAAAAATGGCGAATTATAAAATAAGATGTTGATAGAGCGTGACGACAACATCCTGCTCAGGAACTCCAATTAGGATGCTGTTCAACCTTGTCACGTTTTTTAAGGACAACTTTAGATGCCCTTGAGTAAAAGGGTTGAAAAAATGCTTTTAAAGTTTATAGAAAAGTTGGGTGAAGTAATAGTTACCCTCTGCATTTACTTTTACGCTAATGGCGGTATGCGTGAAGTCCCCTTCCATGGTACTTCTATGGTTCTTGCTACTGTACCAACCTTCAAAAGCTTCGATGGCGTTATCGTAGTCTTTGGCTACATTTTCGGCGACCATTTCTACCGCAACTTCGGCACTGATATTAGAGGCCCTAGCACTAAAATTATCGTGGCTTATGGTCCCTTTCGAAATCATGTAGTCTGTATGGGTGTTGGCATATTTGTAGGCCACCTCACTGAATTCGAGCGAGTTGGTATTCATCGATACTCTGTGCCCGTTAATTATCTGTAATAGTTCTTGCTCTACATGCAATACATTTTCTGCTTCGATGACCGGAATATCCTCAATAGAATCACTAGTACATGAACCAAGAAATAATACAAATAGGACAAGGACTGCTTGATGCAATCTCATTTTCATATAGTGTCTTTTTGTAATAAAGCCTCTCGGCGTAGCGCAGTAGGTAAAGTAAGATTAAGAATGTTCTACGTTCTTTGTCAATCGGGGAAATCAACAGTGTAATGATATTGAAAATTTATCGGTACCGGATGATCTGAATCCTTTTTTCGATGAAAGGTTCAAAAACTGGGAATAACCGCTCTCAAATGGTAATCGATTCTTCGGAGGTTTCTTTTTGAAGGATATCCGATTCAAGAACCCTTTCAAAAAGTAAGGCGCCGATATCTTTTATAGGGATATAAAGTATCGATTCATTTCTAGTTTTTGAATCCAAAAGCGGGTACTGGCTATCCATTCGCTCAAAGAAAACCAGAAGGGCCCCCAATAAAATGGCGACTTTCAAAATTCCGAAAAGACCCCCGGCAATCTTGTTCAGCATACCCAACATGGCAATGTTCGCAACCTTGGTCAGTAATTTACCTGCCAAATGCACTACAACGATAATAAGGATCAAGGTGATGACGAAGGCGATAATACTCATGTTACGACCATCCCATTCAAAACGTTCAGAAAGGTAGTCTCCTGTGAGGTATGAAAAATGAATTGCTCCGTAAATTCCTGCAATTAACGCTACAATGGAGGCTATTTCCATAAACAGCCCATTCTTTAATCCCTTCCAAAGGCCCCAAATCAAAGGAATGCCAATGAGTATGTCCAAAAGTCCCATTCTAATCGTGTTTGAACAAATATAGAACTTTGATTTGTACCTTTGACCGTGCAATCAACCATGCATAAGAATAGAAATTTATGGCTAGAGATGAACAATTGAAAGAAAGGTGGGAGTTCTTGGTCGGTAAATTATCCACTAAATTTTCGGATGGGGACCCTCTGGAATTGGATGCCATCATTTACTTGGTCGGGGTGCAAGAACTGGGGCAATACCACAGAACATATAAAAAGGACGATAAATTAGATTTGATGCACATTGCCATTTGTCGCCTATTGGAACCTTACGGATTTTATGAATTCAGCCATTTTGACGAAGAACGATGGCCTCACTACACCATCAACGAAGAACTGCCTCCTTTAAAGGCAGGTGAACAAACCGTATTGATGAAAGAAGCCATTGTCAATTATTTTTTAGAGAAGGAATTCATTTCCTGACATCGGTTGTCTTTTTTTTATCTTGATATAGTATCGGTAGTTCCTTTTCATCATCTCAAAAAAAATGGTGTCGAGCGTTCATTTTTAAACGATGACCTAAGGGGAATCCAATCATTTGTTCTTTACTCGATAATCGAGATGTACTGCTACGAAGCTTGCGTCGAAATCAAACATTTAATTCTTTTGGATGCCTCGTGCGCTTGCCCTGCGGGAATTTATCCTCAATGACCATTTGCCCTCTTACGTTTTTTGAGAAAAGAACGCCGAGGCTGAATGCCGAATTGGGATAGCGACCGAAAATTGACGTCAACTGCTTAACGTTATTCACGGTTCTTTGCCTTTTTTAATTTCCTGGACAAATCCTTATATTTAAGGAAACAACACCACGTACATGTCAAGACAATTTATTGTATCGCTAGACCAGGGGACTACGAGCTCGAGGGCTTTATTGGTCGACCATGAAGGGACAATTAGGGGGATGGTTCAAAAGGAATTCAAACAGCTATTTCCAAAATCCGGATGGGTAGAACATGACCCAAAAGAGATTCTAACCTCACAGATGGAGGTACTTCAAGAAGTATTGGAAAAAGAAAATGTTGAACCTTCGGAACTATTAGGTATTGGAATTACCAATCAAAGGGAGACCACCGTGGTTTGGGATAGGAAGACCGGAGAGCCGGTCTACAATGCCATTGTTTGGCAAGACAAGCGAACGGCCCCTATTTGTGAACATTTGAAGAAATTAGGGTTGACCGAACATGTTAAAAAAACTACGGGGCTCGTCATTGATTCCTATTTTTCGGGCACCAAGGTCAAATGGATTTTAGACCATGTAGAAGGCGCAAAGAAAAAGGCCGAGGCCGGGGAATTATTGATGGGTACTATCGATAGTTGGCTGGTATGGAACATGACCAAAGCGCATAACCATTGTACAGATTATACCAATGCCTCCCGTACCATGTTATACGATATCGTAAACTTAAAATGGGACGATAAGCTGTTGAACATATTGGAAATACCCAAAAGTATGCTTCCGGAAGTCAAACCCAGCGCCTCCCATTTTGGGGACTATGAATATAAGGAGTTTAAAATACCGATTGCCGGGATAGCCGGGGATCAACAGGCGGCACTTTTCGGACAAGGATGCTTTAAAAAGTGAACGGCAAAAAATACCTATGGTACTGGTTGCTTTATGTTGATGAACACCGGGGAAGAACCCCAGTTTTCGAACAACGGTCTATTGACTACCATTGCCTATGGTCTCAACGGAAAGGTAAACTATGCCCTAGAAGGTAGCATTTTCATTGCAGGCGCTGCCATACAATGGCTACGGGATGGTCTTGAACTTATAGGTCAAGCCAATGAAACCGAAGTTTTGGCCGAGTCGATCGAGGGTGAAAATCCGGTGTATGTGGTACCGGCCTTTGCAGGTTTAGGAGCTCCCTATTGGGACATGTACGCCCGTGGTGCTATTTTTGGGCTTACCCGTGATACCGGCAAGGCCCATATCGCGAAAGCAACGCTTGAATCCTTAGCCTACCAAACCAAGGATATCCTGAAAGCCATGGAAGATGATTCTGGTATTCAATTGAAAAACCTACGGGTAGACGGTGGGGCCTGTTCCAACAACTATTTGATGCAATTTCAGGCCGATATATTGGATTCTGAGGTACACCGGCCCGAAGTTATCGAATCAACGGCCATGGGCGCAGCTTTCTTGGCAGGAATCCAAGTAGGCTTGTGTGAACAACCCGATATTGACCAGAACCGTCCCATGAACCGTATTTTCAAACCCACTTTTGACCGTGTGAAAAGGAAACGGTTGTACAAAAAATGGCAGAAGGCAATAGAGCGCTGTAAAGGTTGGGACGAGGATTGATACCACGGTCCCGATTTTACAATTATATAACGCGAATGGACTAAACACAAAGGCTATCTGCCCCTAACTTTGAGGTATTATTACACGCTATGAAAAACATAAAATTCACAAATTTAGAACGTCGGAAATCCATAGGGAATATAACGGAAAGTGATTATGACCTTATCGTCATCGGAGGCGGTATTACCGGAGGCGGTATCGCTTTGGATGCGGCATCACGGGGGTTGAAAGTGCTGCTTTTGGAAAAAGGTGATTTTGCATCCGGTACCAGTAGCAAGTCTACCAAATTGATACATGGCGGGCTTCGGTATTTAAAGCAGTTCGATTTTTGGCTGGTCAAGGAAGTGGGTTCCGAACGTGCCATCGTACACAAATTGGCCCCTCATTTGGTGCTCCCTGAAAAAATGTTGCTGCCCCTGATCGAAAATGGTTCTTATGGCAAGTGGCTTACTTCCATAGGGTTGAAAGTATATGATATTTTGGCCCAAGTATCTGGTGATGATAAACGCAAGATGTTGGAAAAGAAAGAGGCCTTAAAATTGGAACCCCTTCTGCCCAAGAAAATATTGAACGGGGCAGGGTATTATGCCGAATATAGAACCGACGATGCCCGGCTAACCATAGAAAACATTAAAACCAGTCTTCTTTTCGGTGCCCAAGCATTGAACTACGCAAAAGTGACCGACTTTTTGTATACCGATGAAAAAGTAGCTGGCGTCACCGTGACCGACGAAATATCGGGAGAGGAATTTAGCGTAAAATCAAAGTATGTCATTAGCGCGGCAGGGCCTTGGGTTGATGAACTAAGGGGGCTCAACAAGTCTAAAAAAGGGAAACAGCTCCACCTGACCAAAGGGGTACATTTGGTGTTCCCTTATGAGAAATTACCGGTGAAACAATCCGTTTATTTTGATGTGCCCGATGGCAGAATGATGTTTGCGATACCGAGAGGCAAAATTACCTATGTCGGTACCACAGATACCAATTACAATGACGAAAAGGACAAGGTAACGACCGACCTGGCCGATGCCATTTATGTAATTTCGGCGGTCAACAATATGTTCCCCGACATCAATTTAGAACTGGAGGATATCATATCTTCATGGGCAGGTCTCCGCCCATTGATACACGAAGAAGGTAAATCAGCCTCTGAATTATCCAGAAAAGATGAGATCTTTACCTCTGATACGGGTTTAATCAGTATTGCGGGAGGAAAGCTGACCGGCTACCGAAAAATGGCAGTACGGGTGGTTGATCGTATTGCTAAGCATATGGAGGAAGATTATGATATAAAATTAAAAGACTGCTTCACCGAGAAAATTTTCCTCTGTGGTAATGAGGATTTTAAAAAATTCAAGCATGTCAAAAAATACATCGCTGAAATTTATGACCGTATAAAAATGGATGGATTTACGGAACACGATGCTTGGTTCCTGGTGACCAATTATGGGAAGCAAACAGAAACGATTTTGGATAATTATGCAAAGTCTATAGAAACTGATAAATACGTGCGCCTCGCAAAAGCTGAACTTGCCTTCGGTATCGATTTCGAAATGGTAGAAAATCCTATGGATTTCTTTTTAAGAAGAACCGGTAGGCTGTATTTTGATATTGAGAGCGTTCGAACGTTGATGGATCCCATTTTAAAAGAATTTCAAAATAGATTCGGCGTACCGGATACCAAAAGAGCAGAATGGAAAAATATCTTGGTACACGAATTAAAGGAGCATTCCGATTTTTCGTTGGCTAGGGATTAACCTGACTAGCAACTATTTACCATGCTAAATTGAAAACTCTATCCCCTGTTTTTCCGTAACTCTTAAGCCTTAATTAGATTACGATTTGATTAGGCAAATATTGATATGTTTTTGATTTAAACATGAATGAACAGCGTTATCTTAGGGCTATTGACTACATGCTCCATTTTGTAATATCTCGAGAGTTG
Source organism: Maribacter sp. (assembly GCA_049793635.1). Lineage (GTDB taxonomy): Bacteria > Bacteroidota > Bacteroidia > Flavobacteriales > Flavobacteriaceae > Maribacter. Next base: position 7,278 of record JBARCC010000206.1, read on the forward strand.
GATTAAAAAGATTGCCTTCTGCAGTATAATTTTGTAAACCTCCGTTTTGCGCAGTTAACGTTATATCGCAAAAATCATCTAAATAAGCATTATTCCTGATTATTAAATTTTGCACGGAAACCAGGTTTTCAAGTCCCTTTAGATTTTTTATTGTAGTATTCTGAACAATTAATCTGCCCGTTACAATTGTGAGTCCATTGAGTAGTTCTAATGTACTTGGCTTTACAGCTTCGCTAAAAGCCCTATCTCCATAGATGTTTAGGGTGCCGTCAAATATAGAATATCCCCTAAGAATGAATGAAATAATTTGATTATCACTTTCTAAACTTAAACCTCCTTGATAAGTTCCTAATGGAATCTCGTTTGCACACGTTCCACCACGTATTAACGAACTACTTGGGTTATATCTGTTGTAGCTTGTTCTTGAAAACACACCTGTAAAATCACTGCTATTAAGTAATGGTTGAATAGAACAGTAATTAAACAATTTAG
>JBARCC010000207.1:0-10514 GCA_049793635.1 Maribacter sp.
CCTAAATTGAATGTAAGGGAAAAACGCAGCGTACTTTCTAACGGATTCCGCACCTTTGAGGTGGAGAATAAATAAGACAAGTCTATCTGTGCAGCTTCGAACTTAAAGCCGGCCCCTAGGGTAAAAAACTTTCTAGAACCCTTTTCTACGCTTTCATTAAAATATCCTGAACGTATCATAAATGCATTCTGATACACATACTCCGCACCTAGGGCCCAGGTAACTTCCTTGAGTTCTTCACTAAAACCATCGGGCGCATCGGTGAACGAATTAAAGATTCCACTGAATCCGCTTACATTCTGATAGATATCCCGATCTGCGGCGTCTATATTACCATCGTTGTTGAGATCTTGTGGCGTAGGCACCAACAATTTATTGAATTCTGAAGTCAGCCCGATCACATTATCCTGATCTAAGATAAAATCAAAACCAACACCGAATTTCAAGTTGCTCGGCAAGAAGTTGTCCAAGCCGCCTTCATCGTATTGTATTTTACCTCCGATATTTGAAAGATTGAAACCCGCTCTCCATCGACCATCGAATTTTTCATACGCAATCTCCCTTGATCTATAGTACCCTGCGACATCGACAGCAAAAGAAGAAGCAGCCTGCGAATCAGACGAACCCCCGGTTTGTGGAAGACGCAGGTTGGAGCTTATGAACCTACCCGCAACGGCCATGGAAAAGGTCGGACTTAATTTTAAGGAATAAGAACCGTCCAAAGCAAGTTCGTTCGGTTTAACCCGAGTGCCAATATCGTCAAACGTTTGTCTTAATTCGATTTCCCCTAATGTGAAATAACGTAGACTTACTGCGAAGGCACTGTTATCATCCAATTTATTGTAATAATTGGCACTCAAGAGACCAATATCGGCGATAATTGCCTCAAGGTAAGGGGTATAGCTTATTCCAATCCCCATTTTACGTTCCGCAAAGGCAAATTTTGCAGGGTTCCATTGTTGTGAAAACGCATCGGTAGAGGTAGCAACACCAACGTCGCCCATACCCGCAGCCCTCGCATCGGCAGCGATGGTTAAAAACGGTACCGCAGTCGTTATGATTCTTTGCTCATTTTGTGAAAATAGCTTGCCTACAATAAGCAAAAAGAAGATTATCGAGATTTTTCTCATTCGAATAGTTCTTAAAGGTAACACACGTGCATCTGTGCTTTTTGTGTGGTAACGTGTTTGAATTTTATGTTTAAACGTCCTTTTTGCCTTTATCTTGTATCACCCATGCAAATTTTGGAATAAAATGATGTGTTTCATCGAAAAGCAAAATTGCGCACGTACGCCTGCGCCGATCCCTTAATGGAATATCCTTTTAAAATTTTATGTAAAACGATACTAATACGAATATTTAAGCGTTTACCTTTTTAGGTGAACCAAATTCAATCAATAGTTACCCCATGAGATTGGCAAAATTATTTTGGAATATAAAATAATCTCATAAAAACACCGTTCTATTGAGCGAAAGTGACAAACAAATTTTAAGAAACATATAGAAATATAAGCTGCTGATAGCAGTTTATACAAATTGAACTCAAGTCCTAATTATGAAAAAACATTTAATAAAAGTTGTACTCTCATGCACGGTCATAGCAGGAGGTTTTACAGTAAACAGCTGTTCAAAATCATCTTCTTCAAAAAACACGTCAAGAGCTACAGGTTGGAAAATAAATGCCAAGGAAGGTGGTTTTCAATACAATACCGATTTTAAGGAGCAAGAGACCGCCCCTGGATTGGTATTTGTTGAAGGTGGTACATTTACCAAAGGAAAGGTGCAAGATGATGTGATGCATGATTGGAACAACACCCCTACCTCGCAACACGTGCAATCTTTTTATATGGATGAGACCGAGGTGACCAATGTAATGTACTTGGAGTACCTGGATTACCTAAAAAGTGTTTATCCACCAGAAAACCCAAAATACACCAATATTTATGTAGGTGCCCTTCCCGATACCTTGGTATGGAGAAACAGGCTAGGTTTCAACGAAACCATGACCAACAACTATTTGAGACATCCTGCCTATGCGGAATATCCGGTAGTAGGGGTAAACTGGATTCAGGCCACACAATTTGCGGAATGGAGAACAGATCGTGTAAACGAAGTGATGTTGGAGCGTGAAGGTTATCTTTCAGAAGATGCAAAATACCAAGCATCAACGGGTGAAGTACAAGGAACGTTCAGTACCGAAGCCTATTTGAACAGACCTGAATCTGTATACAATGGTCAAATTGATTCCCTTCAGGGAAAAATGAAAAAAGACAGCACTTCTGTTTTTGCAAAAAGAAGCAGTGGCGTAATCATGCCAGAATATAGACTTCCTACAGAAACGGAATGGGAATATGCAGCACAAGCTTTGGTAGGCCAAAGGGAATACAACAACTACCGTGGTAGAAAAAAATACCCATGGGAAGGTGATTACACCCGAAACGGACAACGCGTAGGAAGAGGAGACCAATTGGCGAACTTCAAGCAGGGCAAAGGAGATTATGGCGGAATCGCAGGATGGTCAGATGATGGTGCCGATATTACCGCGCAGGTAATGTCTTACAAACCAAACGATCTAGGGTTGTATGACATGGCAGGCAACGTGGCCGAATGGGTAGCCGATGTATATCGACCTATAGTCGATGATGAGGTAAGTGATTTCAATTACTACAGGGGAAACATTTACATGAAAACTGCCATCGGTGAAGATGGTAAAGTAAATATCTTAAGAGACTCCATTGTGTATGACACGTTACCGAACGGAAAGGTAGTCGCCATGAATCTACCGGGTGAGATTAAAATGGTACCTGTAGATGAGGAAGAGACCTATTTAAGAACGAATTTCTCATCAAGTGACAACAGAGGATACAGAGATGGTGATGCCGGTTCTTCTCGATTCTACGACAGGTTTAGTGAAGATGAAGAGCAAGATCCAAATAAAAAAATGTACAATTCACCAAAACACTCCGTGGAAAGGGATTCTTTAGGAAACTTGGTAAAAGGCTACGATGAGTCTAACAATAGAACTACGCTCATCAATGATGAAGTGAGAGTGTTCAAGGGTGGTTCTTGGAGAGATAGAGCTTACTGGTTGGATCCAGCACAAAGAAGATACTTACCGCAATACATGGCCACGGATTACATCGGATTTAGATGTGCAATGTCTAGGGTAGGTTCTAAATCAAAGACAAAAAACAAAACGGTAAGAGGAAAAAAAGCGAAATAAAATTTTCTTCATGAGATATCCGAAAGCCCTTTTAATTAAGGGCTTTTTTTTATCTTCGATTTTATGAACGTCCAAGATTTACATTCTTTATTTCTGCAACATCCGTCCATAACTACGGATACCCGCAAAATCATAAAAGGAGCTATTTTTTTCGCACTAAAAGGAGCTAACTTCAATGGAAATAGCTACGCCGAAACGGCATTGGCGCATGGTGCAAGTTATGCCGTTATCGACGAGGAAGAATATCACGTAAACGATAAGACCATCTTGGTGGAGGATACCTTGGCAATGTTACAAGCACTCGCCAACTACCACAGGCTGCGATTCAACGCTAAAATAATCGGCTTAACCGGCAGCAACGGTAAAACCACGACCAAAGAGTTGATTTTTGAAGTCTTGAAGAAGAAGTACCATACGATTGCCACCAAAGGCAATTTGAACAACCATATCGGTGTTCCCCTTACCTTGTTGACCATACAGCCCGAAACAGAATTGGCGATTATAGAAATGGGCGCAAACCATCAAAAAGAAATTGAATTTCTTTGCCGAATCGCACAACCCGATTTTGGCTATATCACTAATTTCGGAAAAGCCCATTTAGAAGGTTTTGGTGGTGTGGAGGGCGTGATCAAAGGAAAGAGCGAACTGTACGACCATCTCACTGAACATAAAAAATCGATATTCTTAAATGCCGATGACCCCATACAAGTTCAGAAACTAGCTACCTATCCAAAAAAATACGGTTTTAGTGGAAGTGATCGCAATTATTATCGAATTCAATTGAAAGAGGCAAACCCTTTTGTGACACTCTCCGTTGAACATACGACGATAACCTCTAAACTGATCGGAGCGTATAATTTTCAAAATTGCTGTGCAGCGGTGATCATGGGCAAGTATTTTAATATTCCTTTGGAGGAGATCAAAGCTGCCATCGAACACTATTCGCCCGAAAATAATCGATCTCAGATTATCGAAAGGGATGGGCACTACATCATCTTGGATGCTTACAATGCCAACCCGACAAGTATGAAAGCTGCTTTGGAAAGTTTTAACCTCATGACCCATCATCACAAAGTTTTGATATTAGGCGATATGTTCGAGTTGGGCGATGCTGCCGAAATGGAGCATCAGGCTATTGCCGAATTCATTGAAACACTGGTGTTCGACACCGTGCTCTTGGTCGGGGAACATTTTTTCAGGACCCAATCAAAGGCCAAAAAGTTGAAAGATTTTGAAGCGTTAAAAGACTACCTCAACGAACATACCCTAAAAAACACCTCTGCCATATTGATTAAAGGATCCAGAGGGATGGCTCTAGAACGCGCACTAGCAGTTTTGTAATACTGTTCAAAACGGCTGCTTTGCATTTTAGGATTGTGTACTCGTTTCAAATGTTGGTTCGAGTATTTTTTCTGATTGAAAAGAAGAAAATTGCATCGAGAATCTTTGAAGAAAAAAAATCAATCACTCCAACTGACCGTCTAACATTGAACATTTATGGTGCACAACGGGGATTATTCAATGACATTGACCACACTACCACAGGTCAGCATTTTATCCCCGAAATAAGGATTGCGGATGGCCTTTTCCAAACTGAGCCAATCTGCGCCTTTTTGATTATCGGCCATTGGACAATGTTGCACATAGATAGGCTTGGCAAAGCCACTGGTCTGGTTGGCAAAATTCAGGAAATGGTTCGAAAGCTGCTTGAACTTCACTCTTTTTTCCTCTAAATTATCTGCGTTTTGTATCGATACTACCGCGCTTTTGGCCTCACCGATAGGTACTTGAACGGCAGTGTTCAGGGAATTGCCCTCTATGGACATCAGCACGTCATGTAATTCTTTGGAAGATGTATTGAGGTCGTTTTCATTGGCACTGACCATCGCATCTTTCATTTTAAAATATACGGTGAGTAACGCCTTCAATTGCTCATTCAACGCGGGTGCGATCTGTACCAGCTTTTCTTTTGCCAAGGGATTATAGTGCTCTTTATTTTTTTTGGAATACATCATAGAGCGTTTCCCGCTCAATTGCGCTGCCGCATCGATGGTAAAGGTACCGTTGGTCACAATTTCGTCCCCGATCTCCAACCCTTCCAACACAATATACGATTCCCCCATCGATTGCCCTAACTGAACTTGGGTCATCTCAAAAATAGGCTTTTCAGGATTGGGCTTTGTATAGACAATAGACGTATCGCCCGTCCATAGTACAGCACTTTTGGGAATGGTAATTCCCTTCATCTCCTCATCGCCAATGCTCACCTTCCCCTTTACGAACATTCCTGGCTTCCACAGGCCATCCTTATTTTCAATATCGGCCCTCACCGAAACAACACGTTTATTACCATCAAGAATGGGTTCTATAAATGCTATTTTTACCTTTATGGCTTCCCCTGCGGAAGCATCCGCTTTTATAGTTATTTCTTGACCTTTTTTCAAAAAAGGCAATTGATGTTCATAAGCTTGGAAAAGCGCCCATACCGTATACAAATTAGAAACTTTAAAGAGTGGGTCCCCTTGTTTGAAATACGTTCCCTCAGAAGCCAAAACCTCCACAACGGTGCCTGAAACATCGGCCACTAAAGGAAAATTCACCATGGGTTTACCTGATTTAAGCAAATCGTCTATTTGTTGGTCGGTCAGTTTCCACAGCCCAGAGGTATTTCTTGCAGCCGCATATAACTTTTCATGTGAGTCTTTGTACGATGACGACGTAAGCAACTGGTCTTGCGCCAAATACATTTCGGGGCTGTACATTGTGCCTATTCGCTGCCCTTTTCTCACATACTCCCCGACATAATTCACTTCAAGTTTATCCAAACGCCCATCGAAAAGCGTCGTTTGTACGGCGTCCGTTTTTTCATTCGATGAAATTTCACCGGAAAGAAGTAGTTCACCACTGATCGGCGCAAGCCCAACAGTGTTCGTTTGAATATCTGCCAAAGCCACGGCGTTTTCGGTCATTTCAAACCCATAGTGAGCACCTGCATCAGTTTTTATATGCTCCTGAACCAAATCCATCCCGCAAATAGGACAGCTCCCTTGCTGGTCAACAAGCACACTTGGGTGCATCGAACAGGTAAAGCGTACTTCACTGTCCGCATCGCTTTGAACCGATGCTTCGGATACCGTTTTTGGGCTGTCGAATATAAGGTAACCCAATAAAATACCTGCTAGTAGTAGCATCAGGTAGATTCCATAATGTGTATACCCACGAACGTTTTTCATTACACCTTTTTTCTGTTCTTTAATTTTGACTCCTGCCAGCTACTGTATAGCACCGGAACGATCAATAACGTTATCAATGCAACCAACATACCCCCAAAACTGGGAATGGCCATCGGTATCATTATATCCTTTCCTTGACCACTTGCGGTCAATATAGGCAAAAGTGCCAATAATGTAGTTGCCGTGGTCATAAGACACGGTCTGATTCTTTTTTTTCCAGCTTCCAACACCGCGGCCCTTATCTGAGTTACCGAATTGGGCCTCAACTTCTCAAAATTCTGTTTTAAATAGGTAGCAATGACCACGCCGTCATCTGTCGCAATCCCAAAAAGCGCAATGAAACCGATCCATACCGCAACACTCATATGTACCGTTTGTACATTGAATACCTTGCGCATGTCGGCACCGAACATATTAAAATTCAAGAACCAATCCTGCCCGTAACACCAAAGCATCATAAATCCTCCTGCAAACGCCACCGCTATTCCAGAAAATATCATGAACGAAACGGTAAAAGACCTAAACTGAAGATAAAGTATTCCCAATATCGCGAGCAATACCAATGGGATGATAATCGATAACGTCTTCTCTGCGTGTACATTATTTTCATAGGTGCCCGCAAAGGTATAACTAATGCCCTCTGGAACTACCAACTTGCCATTGGCAATCTTTTCGGTCAACATATCCTTTACTTCCTCTACGGTTGACACTTCGGCGAAGCCCTGCTTTTTATCGAAGAGCACGTTCCCTGTCAAAAATCCGTTCTCACTTTTAATAACCTGTGGACCCTTTTCAAAATCGACATCGGCTACTTCCGAAAACGGAATCGTACTACCGTTAGACAAGGTTACGATGATGCGTTCCACATCTCTTGGGTCACCACGAAGTCCTCTGGGATAGCGCAGGGTGACATCGTACCGTTCTCTTCCCTCAATGGTTTGGGTCAAGACCTTTCCCCCTATGGCCGATTCTAGAATAGCTTCCAGCTCATCGATGCCCAGGCCGTACCTAGCCGCTTTCTCCCTATCGAAAGATACGTTGATGTACGGTTTGGCAGCCATCCTGTCCGAAAAAACGGAAGATGCCTCAACGGAGGCAACCCGTTTCAGTTCATTTTCCAACGTATACCCAAAATCCTCTATCGATGTTAAATCCGGACCAAAAATTTTAATGCCCATGGGCGACCTCATCCCCGTTTGCAACATGACCAATCTGGTTTCGATAGGCTGCAATTTAGGTACGGAAGTTACTCCGGGTAATCTCGTGACCTTTGCGATTTCTTTCCAAATATCATCAGAATCGGTAATGTGCGCTCTCCAGTTTCTATACTTTGCGCCGTGATCGTCCTCAATCAACTTTTCTTGTGCTATTCCTGAACCGGCCGCCACCATTTCTCCACTCACAGTTTCAAAAAGGCCCTCTTTCGAAACTTTGAAGCTGGCAGGTTTACCGTCCTCATCCAACATGTATTCGGGCTTGTAGATGATCATGTTCTCGAACATGGAAAGAGGTGCGGGGTCCAGCGCTGAATCTACCCTGCCGGCCTTGCCCACCACCGTCTCGATTTCCGGCAAGGCCGCTACGGCCATATCCAACTGTTGTACAATTCTTTTATTTTCAGAAACACCGGTATGCGCAGTAGAGGTGGGCATCAGTAAAAAAGAGCCCTCGTTCAACTTTGGCATAAATTCTTTGCCCATGTTGATATAGACCACTGCTCCTGCAACCAAAAAAATAAATGGGATACAAAGAAATTTAAGGGTATTGTCCAACGACCAGAGCAATATAGCTTCGTAATACTTGTGAAAGGCAAAAAGTGTTCCTAGCACGACTACCGTAATGATCAACACAAAAATAAATCCGGAGAAATAATTAGCAGTACTGCCCAAAGGCCTCCAATAGATGGCTAAAATTATTAAAATGGATGAAATAATCCATAGAAACCGAGTCTTCTTGACATATTGCTTTGGGATGATGCGATATGTGCTCAAGCCTTTCAGTACCATGACTCCGATTAAAATGATCCCGATCCAAAATTGAAAAAATACCAATATAACTCCGATCAAACCAAGTAGATAGGTGCCGAAATTTTTGAATTTATACGTTTTTTTATTCAGACCATACCATTTTGCGATAAAGGGCGGAATGATAAAAAGAGCTAGAAACAGTGCCGCCAGTAGGGCTGCTGTCTTCGTAAAAGCGAGTGGCGTAAAAAGTCTGCCTTCCTCTCCGGTAAGGGCAAAAACGGGGATAAAACTTAATATGGTAGTGAGCCCAGCGGTTAAAATTGCCCCTGATACCTCATTTACCCCTTCAATCACCACTTCATCGATAGGTCTGTTTTGCGTATCCGATTCCAATTTTCGAACTACATTTTCTGATAAGATGATCCCTAAATCTACCATGGTGCCAATGGCGATAGCTATCCCAGAAAGCGCCACGATATTCGCATCCACATTGAACATATTCATCGAAATGAAAACCATTAACACGGCAATCGGTAACAACCCCGATATAATAATCGATATCTTAAGATTACGCAGCATCACGAAAACCACCAAAATGGCTATTAAAATCTCCAAATTCAAAGCGGAATTCAGCGTACCAAGTGTTTTCTTTATCAATTCCGTTCTATCGTAAAACGGAACGATGGTCAATTTCGAGATCCTACCATCCTTCAATGTTTTAGAAGGAAGCCCCTTACTGATCATGGTGATCTTTTCCTTTACGGATTCGATGACCTTTTGAGGATTTGAATTATAACGGCTTACCACTACCCCACCCACGACTTCGGCTCCTTCCTTATCCAATATGCCCCGCCGTTCTTTTGGTCCCAAAGAGACAATGGCAATATCCTTAATACGTAGCGGGACAAAATCGTTAGATACGACCACCGTATTTTCAATATCTAAAATACCTTTCACTTGGCCCAAACCTCGTATTAAGTACTCCGCATTATTGATTTCCAACGTTTTTGCGCCAACATTCCTATTCGTACCCCTAACCGCCTTTGCCACGTCGCTCAATGAAATTTCATATTGGCGCATGCGTTCTGGGTCTACCTCGATTTGGTATTCTTGAACATGACCGCCAATAGAAGCTACTTCTGCAACATTCGCTGCCGAGGAAAGTGCGTTCTTAATGTAAAAATCCTGTACTTTTCTAAGTTCATGCAAGTCCCAACCCCCGGTTACGTTCCCGTTTTCATCCCTTCCCTCGACCGTATACCAAAAAAGTTGACCAAGTGCAGTGGCATCCGGCCCTAATTTGGGTTTCACCGCCTCGGGCAATAATTGTGTAGGTAAACTGCTTAGCTTTTCCAAAATTCTATTCCGCCCCCAATAGAATTCAATATCGTCTTCGAAGATGATGTAAATGGTCGAAAACCCGAACATCGATGAGCTACGTACCGTTTTCACACCGGGCAACCCTAACAAATTAGCGCTTAGCGGATACGTGATTTGATCCTCAATATCTTGTGGTGATTGGCCTTCCCATTCGGTAAATACGATTTGTTGATTGTCCCCTAAATTGGGAATAGCGTCTACCGCTACCGAATGTGACCCTATAAAAGCAGTATCGTAATCGAAGGGGACACTTACTAAACCCCATGCCATAAAAGTGATCATGATCGCCAAGGCAATCAATTTGTGACGCACGAGATATGTAATTAACCTGTTTAGCATTTTGTGTGGAACTTACTCGATTCAATGAACGATACCCCTCTGATACTTAACGCCCGAAACATCTTTTGATTGTAGAAAGAGAAGACGAAGTACGCTATTTAGGATCAATTGTCAACCGCTCGCCCAGGTATGGCATTTCCTAAATGTAACGTTGTGGGATATACTGGATTCGAACCGGTGACCTCTGCCCTGTCAAGGCAGCGCTCTAAACCAACTGAGCTAATATCCCTTTATTGAAAAATCGAAGATAAGTCAAAAGACTAAATTCAGCTAATCAAAAAACCTTCTTTAACTAAAAAAGGCTTCCATAACTGGAAGCCTTTTTACTTGTGGGCCCTACTGGATTCGAACCAGTGACCCCCTGCTTGTAAG
>JBARCC010000208.1:0-2052 GCA_049793635.1 Maribacter sp.
GTAAAATCGGAACGATAACGAAATATTTTACATTCATAAGTAGGGGAAAGAAGTGATGCGATTATTGATAAAAGGTGGTTACTATCGATAATCGGTAAGTTTGAGCCTAAAAACGGGTACAAAGAAGATAAATAAATTATATTTAGGGTAGAACATTAACGAAAATGAAAAAATTACTGATTTACGCATGCTTTGGCGTGGCCTTGACTGCGCCTATGCATGGGCTACAGGCCCAGGAAGATGCAAAACCCGAATTAAAAGTTCAAGAAAGAACCTTGATGGAAAAGTTTGAAGCGGACTATGTGCTACCGGTTCTAGAGCGGCAAGCACTAAAAGAAAATCGAATTACCCATCAACGAAACACAAAAAAAATTCTTGATACGCTTGACATCTCCGACCGCAAACGCAGGTTGCTGATGAAAGAATTACGACGAGATCCCTTTTCATTGAAAATCAAGGAAAGTATCATGGCCGAAACCCAATTTGAGGACGACCCGGACTATTGATCCAAGCAAGCCATTTAAATTTACCGCGATTTCATCTTAGCCTTTCTTTTTTCCAATTGCCGCTGTAGATCATCGATGGAAGCAGCAATGGATGCTTCAAAACTTCCGGTTGATGTTTGGGCGAAAAGGCGAGGACCCGGTGCGCTTAGCCGAATATTACAGACCATTCCCGTATCTGGCGAAGAGGTATTCTCTTTCTTGAAAAAAACATCGGAACGCACTATAAAATCAAATTTGTCCACTAATTTCTCCAATTTTTTGGCAGCCATAATCTCCAATCGATTACTGGCTTTGACGTCGTCATATTCAAAATTAATATTCATAGGTTCAAAGTTTAGATTAAGGTACTCATTTACATTCATCCTAACAACAATTAAAATCTTAAAATAATCTTTAATTCGACCTCGTTGGCGCTAAGTCTTTTATTACTAAAATGTTACCTAGAGGGCCACTTTTTTAAACTTACGTTAAATTGCTCAGGGGGCATTCGGTGTACCCTATTTTACATTTAATTTCGTGGAGGGGGACATAGAACGAACTATAGGAAGATGGAAATTCTAAATCAGAAATCGAGGTACGTAGGGCAGTTGGAGCGTTGTTGCCGCACGCTGCACTATATACAGAAGCACATACACTCGTACCGTTATGAACCTTCTACGAAATCACTGTTTGAAACGAAGGCATACCTGACCGGAAAAATCGGTGACCTGGTAGTCGCAAATGAATCACTGTTGACGTACTTGAAAAAACACAATGCGGTATTGCCCGAGCAGTTTCATCGCATTCAATCCATCATCACTGAAACGTTCCACCTCACATTGGCCGTTACGGAATACGGCGACAAGATCAGGCAGTGGGCTTAATGCACTGACGAGAAGGTATCGACATACAGCCTTATAATCCGTTCAACTGAGTTGTGCGGCAGCAGGTGCAAAGGGTTTTGAAATTTGTGCTTACCTTAGTAGGAGAACCTGTAGATAATGAACATGAACCCATTTTTCCGCTTAGCCCTCTGTGGTTGTTTCCTTACCGGATTGGGAATCAATGCCCAAGTGGCATCCCCAGAGACTCCATTGCCGCAAGCCGTGGAGGATGACCAGCCGATGATGTATCAGTTTGAACCTAATTATGTCTCCGCCCGTGAAGTACACCGAGAGGCTTTACTGGAGAAAATCAAGGCCTTGGATACCCTTCCCATTTCGGATAAGAAACGCCTCCGATTGATCAAATCACTTTATAAAGATTTAAATTCAGAAAAATTTCAAAAGACCATTATGGCCAATACCCAGTTTGAGGATGAACACTAACGGAATCCTATACATGATACGTAAAGATGCAGATAGTGCAAGATAAATATTTGAAAATAAGAAGATTAAACATTGAAAAAATGACGTTCATAGTATGGATGATCGTTTTTACAATAAGCTGTACTTCTTCCAAGATGCATACAACTGCGGAAGTCAAAGCCCTGAAAGATATAATGAACGACAGCGTTTTTGAGTTTGAGGCCCAAACTGCGAATCCGATGATGACCCAAGGGATGAAT
>JBARCC010000209.1:0-1967 GCA_049793635.1 Maribacter sp.
ATACCGAGGTACTTTTAATTTCTAAGGATGGTAAGGAACGCAAGAACTTGACCCAAAGCGGTTATTACGATAGCTCGCCAAAATGGATGGGAGACGGCAATCAGATACTGTATTTCAGCAACCGCGATGGTCTCAAAAGCTATGCGACCAGTGGGCAATCGGAATTGGATGTCTATACCATGTTCCTCAACCAAAAGGAGTGGGACAAGTTTAACGCCTCCAAAGAGGAGTATGATTTACTGAAGATGATCGAGGAAGCCGCCAAAGAGAAAAAAGACGAGGCAAAATCAGCGGATACGAAAAAGAAGGACGATAAAAAGGAAAAAGCTACCGTAAAGACCCTGAAGTTTGATTTGGAAGATGTGGAGCGTAGAAAGGCCCGCCTTACCATTCATTCCTCCAAGGTGTCTGACGCCGTGCTTTCCAAGGATGGCGAAAAGCTGTATTACCTCACCCGTTTTGAGAAGGACCTTAATCTGTGGGAAACGGAGATTCGCACCAAGAATACGAAGATGCTGATTTCGTTGGATGCAAAGTCCGGCAGTCTGCAATGGGATGCAGAAAAGGAAAACCTATACCTGTTATCCGATGGAAAAATTTCAAAAGTGGATGTAAAAGCAGCGAAGACCGAAGCCGTAAAAATAAATTCCGAAATGGTATTGGATGCAGATGCGGAACGGAACCATATGTTCGACCATATCTGGTTGCGCACCAACGGTATTTTCTACACTTCGTCGTTTCACGGTATTGATTGGAAGGCGATGCGAACGGAGTATGAAAAGTATTTGCCGCATATCGGTAACGATTATGAGTTCGCGGAAATGGTTTCGGAAATGTTGGGTGAACTGAATGTGAGTCACGCCGGAGGTCGCTTTTCGGACGATATTGACAACGGGGATAAAACCGCTTCCCTCGGGGCTTTTTATGAGTATGATTTTAAGGGCGAGGGACTCAAAATCACCGAAGTCATTAAGGGCGGACCTTTGGATAAGGCGGACTTGAACGTAAAACCTGGAATGGTGATTGAAAAAATCAATGGGAAGTCCATCGGAAAGGCTATGGATGCCGCTTTTTACCTGAACCGAATTGCAGGGGACTTTACCCTGTTGGATGTAGTGGATGAAGCCGGGAAGCGCACCCAAATCACCGTAAAACCGATTTCCTTGGATGATGAGGACGATTTGTTATACGATCGATGGGTAAAGACCAACGAAAAAGAAGTCTTGGCAAAGAGCAACGGTACGTTGGGCTATGTACATATCCCCGGCATGAGTGACGGCCCCTACCGTACCATTTATGAGGAAATGTTGGGGAAGTTCAACGACAAAAAAGGCGTCATCGTTGATACCCGTTTTAATGGCGGGGGCGACTTGGTCGCAGATTTGGCGATGTTCTTCACCGGCGTCCCCTTTCTTTCGTATGAAACCGAGGCTAGGGTAGTGGGCGGTGAGCCCACCTCACGGTGGACAAAACCGACCTTGGCCATTTTCAATGAATCCATGTATAGCGATGGTTCTTGTTTTGCGAGCGGCTACGTGGACCTAAACATCGGAAAAACGGTGGGGATGCCCGTACCGGGTACCTGTAGTTTTGCCGGTTGGGAGCGTTTGCCTAACGGCGGGGTTTGGGGCGTAGTTCCCGTAAGCGCGAAAAACAAGGCAGGCGAATGGATGGAAAATAACGAGACCGATCCGGAAATTCTAATCAAAAACCAACCCGAGCTCATCGCCAAAGGCACCGATGAGCAATTGGAGAAGTCCATAGAGGTATTGATGAAGGAGGTGGAGTGATTTTAATACTGCTCTAAAAAATATGTACGTACTAGTACGTATATATAATTGTTGGCAACCATTTGAAAAAAAATCCGAACTAAAAAATGAACCTTGGAGAAAAAATAAGTTTACAAAGAAAAAACAAGGGCTTATCACAAGAACTGCTTGCCGAAAATTGTGGCATTTCATTACGGA
>JBARCC010000210.1:0-2987 GCA_049793635.1 Maribacter sp.
GAAAGATAAGTACGCACTATAAACTAAGTATATTTTAAAATTTTATTAAACGATAGAAAATGGCAGATTTAAAAGATTTCGCAGAACAATTGGTTAACCTTACGGTAAAAGAAGTAAACGAGTTAGCAACTATTTTAAAAGATGAATACGGTATTGAGCCCGCAGCTGCTGCTGTAGCTGTTGCCGCAGGAGGTGGAGCCGCTGAAGCTGGTGAAGCTGCTGAAGAGCAAACTGAATTCGATGTAATCTTGAAAGCGGCCGGTGCTTCTAAATTAGCAGTGGTTAAATTGGTTAAGGAATTGACCGGTCTTGGCTTGAAAGACGCAAAGGATATTGTTGATAGCGCACCAAAAGCTGTTAAAGAAGGTGTTACTAAAGACGAAGCAGAAGGTATCAAAAAATCATTGGAAGAAGCTGGAGCAGAAGTTGAGCTTAAATAATAGCAACAACCATATTACTTTTGGTTTAGGTCTTTTCGCGTTTTGCGTCTAGACCTAAGCCATTTTATAGAATCTGGTATATGAAGTTGTATACCACCCACTAAGTACTCACGATCAAAACACTGTCCGTAGATGTTCACAAATCAGACTGAAAGAATTAGCTTTGCTTCCGCAAGAAATACACCGGACTACCCGGATTTCTTAGACATTCAGATTAAATCTTTTCAAGACTTTTTTCAACTTGAGACCAAATCAGATGAGAGAGGCAATGAAGGTTTATACAATACCTTCATGGAAAATTTCCCAATAACGGATACGAGAAATCAATTCGTATTGGAATTTTTAGATTATTTCATTGATCCACCAAGATACTCCATTCAAGAATGTATCGAGCGTGGACTTACCTATAGCGTTCCCCTTAAGGCGCGTTTAAAGTTATATTGTACGGATCCCGAGCATGAAGATTTCGAGACTATCGTACAAGATGTGTATTTGGGTACGATACCGTACATGACACCAAGTGGTACGTTTGTCATCAATGGTGCCGAACGGGTTGTGGTATCTCAATTACACCGTTCACCAGGGGTTTTCTTTGGTCAGTCTTTTCACGCGAACGGAACAAAACTATATTCGGCAAGGGTAATTCCATTCAAGGGTTCTTGGATCGAATTCGCTACCGATATCAATGGTGTAATGTATGCTTACATTGATAGAAAGAAAAAATTACCGGTGACCACCTTGTTCAGGGCGATTGGCTTCGAACGCGATAAGGATATTTTGGAAATATTCGATCTTTCGGAAGAGGTGAAGGTTTCCAATGCCGGACTTAAAAAAGTATTGGGACGTAAATTGGCAGCTCGAGTTTTGAACACTTGGCATGAGGATTTTGTGGACGAGGATACTGGTGAGGTGGTTTCCATTGAGCGAAATGAAATCGTTCTGGATCGTGATACGATTCTAGAAAAGGAACATATTCAGGAAATTATCGATGCAGATGTAAAGACCATTCTTTTGCATAAAGAGAATAATGCGCAGTCAGACTATGCCATTATTCATAACACGCTACAAAAAGATCCAACCAACTCCGAAAAGGAAGCGGTTGAACATATTTACAGACAATTGCGTAACGCAGAGCCGCCCGATGAGGAGACTGCGCGTGGTATTATAGATAAATTATTCTTCTCTGATCAACGGTACAACTTAGGTGAAGTGGGTCGTTACAGAATGAACAAAAAATTACAGTTGGATATTGGTATGGACAAGCAGGTCTTGACCAAGGAGGATATCATAACCATTATCAAGTATTTGATCGAGTTGATCAATTCTAAGGCCGAGATTGATGATATTGATCACCTTTCTAACCGTCGTGTAAGAACCGTTGGTGAGCAATTGTCATCACAGTTCGGTGTTGGTTTGGCCCGTATGGCAAGAACCATTCGTGAGCGTATGAACGTTCGTGACAACGAAGTATTTACACCGATAGATTTGATCAATGCCAAGACCTTGTCTTCGGTAATCAATTCTTTCTTTGGAACCAACCAATTATCTCAGTTCATGGATCAAACCAATCCATTAGCGGAGATTACGCACAAAAGAAGATTATCGGCACTAGGGCCAGGTGGTCTTTCGAGAGAGCGTGCAGGTTTTGAGGTACGTGACGTTCACTATACGCATTACGGCCGTTTATGCCCGATTGAAACTCCAGAAGGTCCGAACATTGGACTTATTTCTTCACTTTCAGTTTTTGCTAAAGTGAATCCTATGGGCTTCTTGGAAACACCCTATAGAAAGGTGACCAATTCGGTGGTCGATATCAATAATTTCACCTATTTGAGTGCCGAGGAGGAAGAAGGAATGAAAATTGCGCAAGCGAACATTCCAATGAAAAAGGACGGTACCATTGATACGGATAAGGTGATTGCCAGGGAAGAAGGCGATTTCCCAGTGGTAGATCCATCCGAGATTCACTATACGGATGTTGCTCCGAATCAAATCGCTTCCATATCCGCTTCATTGATTCCATTCTTGGAACATGATGATGCGAACAGGGCATTGATGGGATCAAACATGATGCGTCAAGCAGTGCCATTATTGAGACCGCAATCCCCAATTGTTGGCACAGGGTTAGAACGCCAAGTGGCTTCAGATTCAAGGGTATTGATAAATGCCGAAGGTGATGGAGTGATAGAGTATGTCGATGCAGAAAAGGTTACTATTAAGTACGATAGAACAGACGAAGAACGACTTATCAGTTTCGAGGAGGATGAAAAGACCTATTTCTTGGTGAAATTCAGAAAGACCAATCAAGGTACCAATATCAACCTGAAGCCGATTGTCCAAAAAGGAGATCGAGTTAAGAAAGGTCAAGTGCTTTGTGAAGGTTACGCCACTGAAAAGGGAGAATTGGCCTTGGGTAGAAACTTAACAGTGGCTTTCATGCCTTGGAAAGGATACAACTTCGAGGATGCCATCGTAATTTCCGAAAAAGTAGTACGGGAAGATATTTTTACCTCTATCCATGTCGATGAATATTCATTGGAAGTTAGG